>NZ_CP016779.1:900000-1161863 GCF_002288305.1 Candidatus Nanopelagicus abundans | reverse complement strand
TCTGTGGATAGAGGGCGAAGATAGGTGCTATCTCTCAGGATTGCAAGTGGTTATCCACAAAAACGACCCCTTCAGCAATCTACGGTGGGGGGAAAAAGATGGTTTGACCCACCTTGTCCTAAACCCTTACCCTTACCACCCATACCGCTGTGACCCTTAAACGGGAGATAACGCAAAAATTTAGGAGATATTTATGAAGCGCACCTTCCAGCCCAATGTTCGTAAACGGGCTAAAAAACATGGTTTCCGTGCTCGCATGGCCACAAGAGGCGGGCGAGGTGTTCTATCAGCTCGTCGCGCTAAAGGCCGCGCCAAAATCTCTGCTTAATTAATAACTAAAACGTGTTACCTAAAACTAACCGGCTACGGGCTGGATCAGATTTTAATCGCATCACAAAAGCTGGCGTCAGAGTCAGTAGTGAAAACATAGTTATCTATGCATCCTTAGGTGAGCAAGAGCAACCACGTGTTGGTTTCATTGTTAATCGCTCAGTCGGAGGCTCTGTAAGTAGACACCTTGTAACTAGAAAACTCCGCCATAATTTTGCCGCCCACATTCCGTCCCTACCAAAGCAAAGCATGTTGGTGGTGCGAGTTCTTAAACAACAAAATGATTACACAAATGAGGTAGCTATTGCAGTTGAGAAAGCTATTTTAAAACTTTCTAGTTTTAATAAAAAGGCGGACGCGTGAGAAAAATATTTGTACTAGTGATAAAGGCTTATCAAAAACTTATCTCACCACTTTTAACACCTCGTTGTAAGTACTACCCATCTTGTTCAACCTATGCCGAACTAGCAATAACTGAGTTTGGAATTAAAGGATTTTTCATGGCCATCATTCGATTAGTAAGGTGTAATCCTTTTTCAAATGGCGGAGTTGATTACCCGTCTAAAAACGCAGTGATTAAAATTAGAGAGCGGCAGGTAGCCTAATGGGAGGCATCCTAAACCCCTTATATACCGCTGTTTCTTGGGTAATGATCACCTTCCACGATCTTCTGGCCTTTACCAACAATGAGGATCTGCAATGGTCAGTTGGAATTATTGCCCTTGTTATAGTTATCAGAATCATCCTAATTCCACTTTTTGTTAAGCAAATTAAATCCCAGCGGGCACTAACCGCACTTGCCCCCCATATGAAAGAGATTCAAAAGAAGTATAAAGATGATCGGCAAAAGCAATCAGAGGAAATGATGAAGCTCTATAAAGAGCACAAAACAAATCCACTAGCATCTTGTTTTCCAATCCTGGCGCAAGCGCCTATATTTTTTGCACTATTCACAGTACTAAACGGAATTAGCCAAAATAGACCCCACGGGTTACTAAAAGGTGAGTACCTACTATCAGCTCAAGGAGCTAATTTTTTTGGCGCCCCACTTTCTGGCACATTCCTAGGGTCCAGTGATGCAACTACAAAATTAATCACCGTAATTTTAATTATCTTTATGTCAGCAACCACCTTCACTACCCAGCGCCAATTAATGGTTAAGGGAATGCCAAAGATGGACTCTTCAAATAACATGATGCTGCAACAGCAAAAAATCATGTTGTATTTATTTCCAGTTATTTTTGCTGTAACTGGTGTTAACTTTCCAATCGGGGTTTTAATTTACTGGTCAACTACAAACCTTTGGACTTGGGGACAACAGTTCTATGTAATTAAGCGAAACCCAACACCAGGTTCACCTGCCTATGAAGAGTTACAAAAGAAAAAAGCAGATAAGGGTTTAATTGAAGATAAAAATGAGGGCCCTAGCGGTGACACAATTGTTGAAAATCCAAACGAGCAAACTGGGCAAAGAAAACAACCAAAAAAGAAGAAAAAGAAGCGTAAATAACTAAATCAGTACAAAAACTATCAAACTAGTCTAAATCACATATTGGAGGAAAAATGGCTAAAAAGAGTGAAGTAGTAGAAGAAAAGGTTGTTGAGAAGGTTGTCGAAAAAAAGAGCTTGATCGCCCAACTTGAAGAAGAGGGAGATATTGCAGCTGACTACCTAGAGGGATTACTTGATATCGCAGATCTTGATGGTGATATTGATATTGATGTGGAAAATGATCGAGCAGCCCTAGCAATTGCCGGCGGCAAACTAAGCCACCTAGTTGGTGGCCGAGGAGAGGTCCTAGATTCCCTGCAAGAGCTAACCCGTCTTGCGGTGCAGACCTCACTAGGTGAGCGAAGCAGACTGATGCTAGATATCGACAACTTTAGAAGTGATAAAAAGGCTGAATTAGCTGAGCTAGCTAAACAGACCGCTGAAGAGGTTAAATCAACTGGAGAGGCGATAAAGCTTCGCCCAATGAACGCCTTTGAAAGAAAGGTCGTCCACGACACCATCCAGGAGATTGGCCTAACTAGTGAATCTGAGGGTGAAGACCCAGATCGCTGCGTGGTAGTACTTCCTGCCTAAGGTTTCACGTGAAACCAACCGCTGATCTACTCGCCTTTTTTAAAGGCGGTGAGGATCAGATTCAAGCCTTCGCCCAAATTTTGGTAACAAAAGGGATTGAGCGAGGTCTAATCGGCCCCAAAGAAGGGGATCGAATCTGGGATCGCCATATTGCTAACTGCCTTCCCGTAACAACCCTTATCCCGCAAGGGGTGCGGGTAGTAGATATTGGCTCAGGAGCCGGTCTTCCTGGAATCGTAATTGCCCTGGCCAGGCCCGATCTAAAAATGACCCTAGTTGAGCCCCTTCAAAGGCGGGTAGATTTTTTAAATGAGGTAGTAATTGAACTTAACCTTCCGATAGAGGTAATTAGGGGAAGGGCGCAAACCGTTAAAAAACAGTTTGAAGTAGTAACCGCTCGGGCAGTTGCCCCCCTTGAAGAGTTAATTAAAATCAGCTGGCACATGATTCCAAGAGGTGGGGCCTTGCTCGCGATCAAAGGAGCCTCTGCCGAGGACGAACTTGCTGGAACAAGCCTTAAAAAGGGGTCAACTGCCAAAGTACATGAGATATCACTACCTAATCTGCCTGTGGCTAGGGTGGTTGAGGTAAGGAAAGGTGCTTAACTTCCGCCCATGAGGGCAGATGATGTTTCACACGAAACAAATAACCAAGGAGCACTTGGGCCAAAGCCGGTAATTGGGGTTAGGCGTCTTAAGGAGCCAATGATCGCTCCACTTAAAACCCGCATCTTCACCGTGGCCAACCAAAAAGGCGGGGTTGGAAAAACTACAACCGCAGTAAATCTAGCCGCAGCTCTTTCAATGGGCGGCCTTAAGGTTTTATTAATTGATTTAGATCCACAAGGAAATGCCTCAACTGCATTTGGAATTGATCGGGTAAACACGGCCGGAATTTATGATGTTTTAATTAACGATCTACCAATGGCAAATGCTGCAGTTAAGGTTACAAACTTCCCATATCTTGAAGCGATCGCAGCAAACTCTGATTTAGCAGGAGCTGAAATTCAACTAGTCCCAGCAGTTGCTAGAGAGTTTAGATTACAAGCGGCTCTACAAACGTTTTTAACTGCTAAACAAAATGCCGGACAACGCTTTGATTATGTATTTATTGATTGCCCACCTTCCCTTGGCCTACTAACAATTAATGCATTAGCAGCAGCTGATGAAGTATTAGTGCCAATTCAGTGTGAGTACTACTCACTAGAAGGAGTATCACTATTACTTGAAACATTAGGTGAAGTGCAGAAACGATTAAATCCAAAGATATCTTTAACAACAATTGTATTAACTATGTTTGATAGCAGAACCAGACTTGCAAATGATGTAGCAGATAATGTTAAAAAACACTTTCCTAATGAGTTAATTAATATCCCTATTCCTAGAGCGGTGAGAGTTTCAGAGGCGCCTTCATATGGGCAAACCGTAATGACATATGACGCAGCCTCACCAGGTGCTATCGCATACATGTCAGTTGCACGAGAGATTGCAAACAGAGGTGGTGCGCCAATTAATATAAAAAATGAGAGTGCTTAATTAAATGAGCACCCGTAAAGGTGGTTTAGGTAGAGGACTAGATGCATTAATCCCGCAATCAGTTATTTCAACTGAAATTAAAACAAGTAGTGGCGTAATTACTGCAAATAGGGATGAGATAGAACTAAATAACATTAGCGCTAATCCAAAACAACCAAGAACTAATTTTGATGAAGATCAATTAACCGAATTAGCATTATCAATTAAAGAAGTAGGACTACTTCAACCACCAGTAGTTAGATCACTTGGAAATGGTAAGTATCAATTAATAATGGGTGAGCGCCGCTTTCGGGCAGCAAAGCTTGCAGGATTAAAAACTATTCCAGTAATTATTAGACAAACAAGTGATGATCAATTACTACGGGAGGCGATAGTTGAAAATATTCACCGAAGCCAACTTAACCCACTGGAAGAGGCAGCTGCATATCAACAATTATTAAATGACTTTAACTACACCCATGATGAGTTAGCGGTAAAACTAAGTAAGTCTCGTCCCGTAATTACAAACACAATGCGCTTACTTAATTTACCCGTATCAGTGCAACGAAGAGTTGCAGCAGCTGTTATTTCAGCAGGACATGCCAGGGCGCTGTTATCACTTACAGATGAAAAAGAAATTGAAAACCTTGCTAATCGAATTGTTGCTGAAGGCTTAACTGTTAGAGCTGTTGAGGAGATTGTGGCAAGTGGTGGGGCTAAGGTGAAGGCCGGCTCAGTTCGAAGTGGAAAAATTCTTGCGCCTAAACTTAAACAAATCTCAGATGATTTAGCAGATCACTTAGATACCAGGGTCAGTGTTGAGTTGGGTAAGAAAAAAGGAAAGATAGTAATTGAGTTTGCAACTATTGAGGATTTAGAGCGGATAAGTAAGGTAATTAAAAACTAATTTATTTGCCGGCTATCCATCTCAGTTTTAATAACTCCTGCTAAAGATTTAATACCTTCAGTAATTCGCTCAGCTGTTGGGTAGCAGTAGGAGATACGTAGTGACCAAGAACCAAAACCATCTGCATAAAAAGCAGTTCCTGGCACATATGCCACCTTGGCTGCAATTGCTTTTGGAACTAGGGCGTTGGTATCAATTTCAGGGGGCAAAGTAATCCAGATATAAAAACCACCTGCTGGTTTAGTCCAGGTGATATTTTTTGGAAAGTACTTATCTAAAGCAGAAAGGGCAGCATCCCTGCGTTCTTTATATAACTTAGCAAAACTTGCTATTTGATCACGCCAAGGTTGATTAGCTAAGTAACTTGAGATCACAAGTTGAGTGAAATTTGATGGACAAAGAATCGAGGATTCAGATGCAATTACCATCTTATCTTTTAAAGATTGGGGAACTAATGCCCAACCAACCCGCAGGCCTGGCGCAATTGTTTTTGAAAAAGTTCCTAGGTAAATAACATTTTCTGAATCACTAGCCCTCATGGCATTTGGAGATGGTTTATCAAATCCAAGTAAGCCATATGGATTATCTTCAACAATAAATATCTCTTCGCTTCGGCAGATCTCAAGGATCTCACTTCGTCGATCTGCTGGCAGTAACACCCCAGCTGGGTTTTGATAATTTGGAATTAGATATAAAAACTTAATCTTTCTACCGGTTGCTTTGGTAGTTTTAATTGCATCTCTTAGTGCTTGCGGGATTAAGCCATCTTCATCCATACCCACATGTACAACCTGGGCTTCATATTGTTTAAATGTGCCAAGGGCGCCAACATAGGAAGGAGCCTCAACTAAAACCACATCACCTGGATCAATAAATATTCGAGATATTAGATCAAGTGCTTGTTGTGAGCCGGTTGTAATAATTACATCATCTGGGTGAGCTTTAATTCCTTCTAGCGCCATCACATCACAGATCTGCTCTCGAAGTTTTGGATGTCCTTGTCCACTTCCATACTGCAAAGCCTCCGCGCCATTTTCTAAAATAAGTTTTTGGGTAACCGATGCCATCATTTCCATTGGTAGGGCAGAAAGATTTGGCATACCACCAGCTAAAGAAACAATCTCTGGCCGACTCGCTACTGCAAATAGCGCGCGAATCTCACTCGCTTTCATTCCTTGGGCGCGATGAGCAAAACGTTCTGGCAGATTCTCTGGTTCACCGATTTGAACGCGAGTGGCATCAACAGGTGGCACAACTCTTAAATCTCTACCGGATTTCATTAACCTATTTTGCCATACAAACTAGCGCTTATAAAACTAATTACGAAGGCCAGCACGCCTAAGGTCAGATATGCGCAGAGTTCCAGTTTTAGCATCATCATCGGATGATAAATAAAGCCGCTGAATTGCCACAATCATTGCCTCAGCTAATTGATCACGAAAGGCAGGGGAGCCAAGGCGTTTGGCATCTTGTGGGTTAGACAGATATCCAAGATCAAGACGAACGGTTGGAGCAGTAGTTAATTTAAGTAAGTCCCAACTTTTCCCATGGGTTCTACAATTTAATAGATCAGTTCTAGCGCAAATTTCTCGCTGGATTAAATTAGCAAATCTCTCACCAACTACTGAGTGCACACCAGCACCATCTCTGCCGTAGTAGTAGGTAGCAACACCATTTGCTTTTTCATTTTTATAACTATCAACTTTAAGCGCGATAACTAGATCAGCATTTACCGAGTTAGCAGTTGCGATTCGATCCTTCTCAAGTGGTGAATTTTTAGCGCTCCTTGTTAAAACTACATTCACACCCAGTGCTATTAATCTTCCCTCTAAACGTTGAGCTAAATCAAAAACTACTTCAGACTCAATTACGCCATTTTGATTTTCCCCAGTGAAATCACCACCCCAACTTGGGTCAATCACAATTACCTTACTTGCAAGTGCGGGTGAAGCAACTGCGTGACGCACACTCTCTCGCAGCGCGGTGGGTGCACCACCTGAAACTGTTTTTACTAATCTCATTAATGAAATTAATGTGACCGGACCACACTTACCATCTACTACTACCCCAACTGATTTTTGAAACTCTTTTACCGAAGCCTCAGTTCTACTGCCATAAATGCCGTCAACTTTGCCACAATTAAAACCCATTTGAATTAATCGATCTTGCAGATTACTAACATCATCACCACGCATTAATGAATCAGATTGCAGAGCTAATATTCGATCACCAAGTTTCCACCTGGCCTCATCTAAACAACGTTGGGTGATTTCATTTATTAAGCCAGTTGCAGTTAAGCCACGCTCTTGCTGAAAAGCTTTTATCGCTTGAGCTAATCCCTCATCAAATAAGTCAGTTGGCTTACTATGAATTCCTAGCCGAGTTAGCGTGTTAGCAATTACTGCAACCGCATCTGAGCGATCACCGATTTTTAATTGATCACTCATATAAGCCCTAATTTATTATATTAAATATTACTTAATATAACTTTCAAGATCTTTAAGCAAAGCTGGCTTTGGTTTAGCTCCAACAATGGTTTTAACTACCTCACCATTAACAAAAACATTCATAGTTGGGATAGAGGAAATGCCATATTTCATAGCAATACTTGCCTCTTCATCAGTATTTAACTTAACAATTTTAAGTTTGGCGCCATACTCATTTGAAATTTCTTCCAAGATTGGGCCAACTGCTCGACATGGGCCACACCACTCTGCCCAAAAATCTACCAATACCGGTGTCGAGCTTTTTAAAACTACTGATTCAAAATCAGCGGTTGTTACCTTTGTTGTTGCCATTTTCTTATCTCCCTTATTATCTGCTTATCCTACTTTTAAAAACTAAAATTAATGACCAGATAGAAATCGCTCTGCGTCCAAGGCCGCCTCACAACCTGAGCCTGCTGCAGTAATAGCCTGGCGGTAGGTGAAGTCAACTAGATCACCGCATGCAAATACGCCAGGTATTTTAGTTTTAGTACTTCTTCCCTCAACTCGAACATAGCCTTCAGAATTTAATTCAACTTGTTTGGCCACTAATTCACTTCTTGGCAGGTGGCCGATTGCAACAAATAAACCAGTGAAATCTTTACTACTTTCCTCACCAGTTACAGTGTTCTTAAGTTTTAACCCAGTTACCTTATCTTCACCTAACACATCAACTACCTCATGATTAAATAAAAATTCAATTTTTGGATTTTTACTAGCTCGTTCGATCATAATTTTTGATGCTCTAAATGAATCACGGCGGTGAACTAAAACTACCTTGCTAGCAAACTTAGTTAAAAAGTTTGCCTCCTCCATTGCTGAATCACCACCACCAACTACTGCAATCACCTGATCGCGGAAGAAAAAACCATCACAAGTGGCACACCAAGAAACACCTCTACCGGATAAACGTTTCTCATTTTTTAATCCAATTTCTTTATACGCCGAACCCATCGCCAAAATAACTGCCTTAGCTTTAACAGTATTACCTGAGCCATCAGTTAATTCTTTTACATCACCAGTTAATTTCATTTCCACAATATCATCGGTAATAATTTTTGCATCAAATCTTTCTACTTGCTTGCGCATAGATTCCATTAACTCAGGACCCATCACACCATCTGCAAAACCTGGAAAATTTTCTACCTCAGTTGTATTCATTAACGCACCACCTGCGGTAACGGAACCTTCATAAATAATTGGCTTTAATTGCGCACGGGCAGCATAAATTGCTGCGGTATAGCCAGCAGGGCCAGAGCCAACAATTACTAGATCATTTATCTCACTCACTGCCCCACCCTAAACCTTTCTACTCCGAATTACTTTGAGCAAATCTGATACTTCAGATATTTTCAGCAGCTTTGCAATAAGTAGATAAAAAACACCCGATAGTGATGTAACCAATAATAGTGATATTAAATTCCCGCCCGGTATAGCGCCTCTAAGTAGCCAAATAGGTGTTATTACCAAGGCGAAAACTGCTATTAATCTTAAGTAATACAACATAATTGAAAGTAGCGGCAACTTAACCTGGTGCCGCTTTATTAAATAGAAAGAAATCCCTACTCCAATAAAATAGTGGAGAGTGAATATCACTGCTAAGCCAACTGTTACCCATTTAGGCTCGAGCCATACGGCAACCAAATAGGAAAGAACAACAGAGACTAGATTCATTATTAAATTACCAATAACTTGAGATTTGAGATTTTCAAAAGCGTTTAAGCCACGAAGTAAAACTAGATTTATGCTAACCGGAATTAAGCCAAGTGCGAAGGCAGATAAGGTCAAACCAAGATAATTTGCATCATTATCTGAGATACCAAAGTAAAGTGTATTTGCAACTAATTGACCAAAAGCTAAAAACAAAAGAGCCGCTGGAACAGTAAAAATTCCAATTAATTTAATTGCTCTAGTTAATGAATTAGTTAACTCTTCATGTTTTTTATCAAGAACATAATTTGAAAGTCTAGGTAAAAGTGCGGTAACAACAGAGACAGTAATTATTGAATGAGGCAGAATTAAAATAAGGTATGCGTTTGCGTAGGGTGTAAACCCAACACCAGTACTATCACCTAGCACTTCAGATTTAACTGCCGCAGTAGTTGCAATACTTACTGTAACTAAATAAGAAACCTGAGAGATCATTGCATATAAAAAACTCCAGCTAGCCAGGCGAAAAGATTTAATAATTTGACTGTTATACCAATCAAATCTAAGAGTTAATCTAACTCCACTTTTTAACACAACCGGTATAAGTATTACCGCTTGCGCTAGGTAACCAGCGGTAGTGCCAAGACCAAGCCAAGTGATATCAGATTGCGAGATATCGCCAAGCGTTAAATCATCTTTATTTACTAAAAACCAAGAGAATAAAATGATCGCAATTAAATTATTAATAACTGGTGCCCACATCATTGGCCCAAACTTTCCCTTTGCATTTGCAATCTGACCAAGTAGGGCAAATAAACCTAAGAAAAAGATCTGCGGCAGGCAGTAACGCATAAACGATACAGTGATATCAAACTCAGGGCGATTAGAAAACTCTGGGGCATAAAGATTCACAATCATTGGCGCAAGTGCGATACCCAGTGCGGTAAGTAGTAAAAGAAAAGTAACAGTTACAGTAAATAAGCGAGATATAAATGCTGCGCCCTGATCTGAATCACGTAGTGATCTAACTATTTGAGGCACAAACACTGCAGTAAGTGCTCCACCAATTAACAAGTTATACAAAATATTTGGCATGGTATTTGCCACGTTATATGTGTCACCTAATATTGCAGTTCCAAGAAGTGCGACTAGTAAAAGATTTCTAATTAATCCAGTAATTCGAGATGCAATAGTTCCAACAGCCATAACAGTGCTAGCGCGTAGTAATTGATGATCAGACATTAACTGCGCCTCCTAACTCTTCTCACACTTTGCACCAAGGCTGCAATAATTAAAAGTACCGCAGCAGCGGTAGTAATCCAGGTGGTGACTGGGCTAATTACTGAAAGTTTTAGGTTTATATAAACTGGGTAACCCACCGGCTTATTCTCAAGATTTGTAAGTTGTACCAACAACCTTGAATCACCAGCAGCAAAGACCTCAATAGGAAGTAGCACCTGATTTTTTGATTTTGCAGCTAACTCAATATCTTTAATTTGCGCGACAGATACCTTGCCGTTCATTGCTCTACTACTTAGTTTTAATTTAACAACTTGATCAAAATCATTGCCTACCGTAATTGGTAGCTCCTCTTTTGAGCTAGTAACTGTAAATTTAGTGTTTTTAATATTTAATTTATTGCGCATAACTGAGATTGATTTATCATAATCTTTAAGTAAATCTAAAAAGAGCTGCTCTTCTAAATTAGGATTTAATAACTGTGAAAGCCGCAATTGATTCTCTTCTAGCTGCGTTTTCTCTAGCACCGTAGATAACAAATCTATTTGGCGCTGGCCATATTTTAAAACACTTAATGAAACTTTATTAAACTTCTGCTTGACCGCCTCATTTGATCCAACTTCTTGAACTGAACGGTTTAAAAGAGTTTCTAGTCTAATTTTGCTTCTCCCGTTTAAATACTCAATCTGATCAGGCATAATCTCATTTGCCCAAAAACTTGAGGGATTCCCATAGGTAATCGGTGTTACTTTTTTATTTTTAGTTACCTTTACGAATTGAGTAAGCCAGCTTTTTGCTAACTCTTGCCCACTTGGAGCGCTGCCATCTGCTATCCCGTAACCATTACTCATAGCGATAATTTCATCAATAGTTGCTGGATCAACTAGCCAGTTATTAACGCCAAACGTATTTAAATAAACCACTTGGCCAAGGCTGCCTGTGGGGGTAAGTTTTTGTGCTAGTTCATCATTAAAGAAAACACCATCAAATAATCTATGTGTTGGTTCAGATATTTTAACTGTCTGGGTAGCATTTGAATTAGGTATAACAAAAAAACAAGAAGTAAAAATTAATAAAGATAAGGTTAAAAATTTTCTCACGGGGTTAATTTTCCAGATTTTGCAATTAGCTTTCGCTCATCTGGATAAGCCAATTTGCTAACAATCTCATCAATTGGAAACCAACCAACATCATCAACCTCAGTTACCTGTGGTGCTAACTTGCCGCCAACTTCGGTAAATAAAAAATGATGAACTGTTTTATGAATTCGTTTACCACTTGCCATAAACCAAAAATCAATTACACCGAGTGATCTAGTAATCTCACTTTTAATTCCAGTCTCCTCCGCCACCTCACGAATTGCCGCTTGTTCAGGTGATTCACCATCTTCAATGTGCCCCTTTGGAAGTGACCAAAGCAATCGCTCATGGGAGGCATCTTTAGGATCAAGTCTTCCAATAAGTAAACCTTTAGTTCCAGTTTTATCAACTACTAAACCGCCAGCACTTACCTCATCCACCCGTTTGGCATACCTTGAGCGAGAATTTTTTCCACCAGAGTTCGGCTTAGGATTTTTGCGGTTGCCTGAGTTATATTTTTTAGCGGGCTTACCAGAACTACTACTTTGCCCACCCTTGCGAGCACTATTTGAATCCTGATTGCCACCCGCATTAGATGCTGGGGTCATAAGAGTAAGGATACTGCCTCATCTCTTACCCGCTCTGCTCTAACCTAGTACCACCGTGAAAACACCAAATAAGGCTGCCGCCGAACTTGCAATCACCACACTGACAAAGCAAGCACCGGCTGCAACCTCACTTGCAACCGCCTTTAAAGCAGCTGGATTTAAATTAGCGCTAGTTGGCGGGCCAGTACGGGATGCAATATTAGGCCGACTTGGTAATGATTTAGATTTCACAACTAACGCACACCCAAAAGAATCTGAAAAGATTTTAAAGAAATGGGCAGATTCTGTCTGGGATATCGGCGCAGCCTTTGGAACTGTTGCTGGAAAAAAAGGTGAAATAACTGTTGAGATTACAACTTACCGTAGTGAAAATTATGAAAAAGATTCTCGCAAACCTTCCGTTGAGTTTGGTGAAAATATCGAAGGTGATTTATCTCGCCGTGATTTCACAATTAATGCCATGGCACTTGAGTTAACAACGGATGAGCCAACATTTATTGATTTATTTAATGGCGTGGATGATCTTGAAAATAAGATAATTAAAACTCCAGGTAAGCCTTCAGATTCTTTTACCGATGATCCACTTCGAATGATGCGCGCAGCTAGATTTATGAGCCAATTAAACTTCGCAATTGATGAATCAGTATTAGTTGCAATTAAAGAGATGGCTCATAGATTATCAATTATCTCTAGTGAGCGAGTTAGGGATGAGTTTATAAAAATAATTATGAGCGATAATCCCCGCCTTGGAATTAGCTTATTAGTTGAATGCGGGCTAGCAGATATTTTTTTGCCAGAGGTTCCAAAACTAAAACTTGAAATAGATGAGCACCACCACCATAAAGATGTTTATGAGCACTCATTAACGGTGCTTGAGCAAGCAATTGCGTTAGAAGAAAGATTAGGTGGCGCTAACTTAACGCTACGCCTTGCCGCCCTCCTTCACGATATTGGTAAGCCAAAAACAAAGGCGCTAATAGCAGGAGGTGGTGTTTCATTTCATCATCATGAGGTAGTTGGGGCAAAGATGACAAAAGAACGGCTTCGAACCCTTAGATTTGATAATCATATTGTTAAAGATGTTGGGCAATTAGTTTTCCTACACCTTCGCTTTCATGGCTATGGAAGTGGGGAATGGACAGATTCTGCTGTGCGCAGATATGTCAGAGATGCAGCCGAGTTACTAGATCACTTACACCTATTAACAAGAGCTGATTGCACAACTAGAAATCAAAAAAAGGCGCAGCTACTCGCTAATACATATGATCAACTAGAGCAGCGGATTAAAGAGTTAATGCAACAAGAGGAGCTAAATAAAATACGGCCTGACTTAACGGGTGAGCAAATAATGCAAATTTTAAATATTAAAGCATCTCCGATGGTTGGTAAGGCGTATGACTTTTTACTTGAACTACGGTTAGAAAATGGCCCAATCGGTGAAGATAAGGCAAAAGAAGCTTTGCTTACTTGGTGGAAGGAGCAAAATTAGCTTTTCGCATTAATACTGTTGCTGCAAAAAGATAAGCGACAGCAATTAAAACTGGCAACAAATATGTTGCGCCATTATCTGGCAAAAGTAAAGCAGCGCCAATTGCACCAGTAATAATTCCAGCATTTACCGCAACGTCGTAAAAAGCGAAAACTCTTCCCCGGTACCCATCACTAATCTTTGATTGAACAAGTGCGTCATTAGTGACCTTAATTCCCTGTCCACATAAACCAACTAAAAAAGCACTAGCTGTCATAGTAAATTCATTTATGTTAAACGCATAAATAACTAATGGCGGAATACAGGCAAACATTAAATAGCGCATCCAACGATGGCGGCCAAATCTTAAAACGCCAAAAGGTGAAATAATTGCGCCAAGACCAATACCAATTCCAGCAATTGCTAACGCAACACCAAAGCCAGCTAAACCAGCATCTGGATCATTTGGATCATTAAAGTTATTTCGTGAAAGTAGCAGCGCCATAAGAGTTAGCGCTGTAATACCACCGCGCTGGATACCAACTGAAAATATTCCACGCAGAGCATCAGAATGAGTGCGCAAAATTTTAAATCCTTCAACCATTTCTCGTAATCCTTGATTTTCAGATTTACCTTCATTATCAGTTGGCCCAATATCAAATTTACTTAATCGATAACAACTTAGAGCTGCAAGTGTAAAAAAAGCTGCTGATAATAAAATTACAACAGAGTCTGCAAAATCTGCGCTATATGTAGCACTTACAAAGTTTTTAATTGCAATTCCTACTCCACCACCGATTACCACCCAAATCGTTCCACCAGTTACCGCTAGCGCATTTACTGTGATTAATTCTTCCTTTTTAACTAACAATGGCAGGCCAGCTGAAAGGCCAGCTAAAATTAATCGGTTCACGCCAAATGCAACTAAAACAAATAAAGTTATAACCACACCAGTACTTCCGTTATTTACTAACCAGGCAATAATTAATAGATCAAATGCTCTGATGTAGTTACAATTTCTAATAATCCGCTGGCGAGAGAAGCGATCTAAGATGGTTCCAACATAGGGACCAATTAATGAATAAGGCAGTAGCACCACAGTAAAAGCAAGAGCAGCAGCTACTGCGTTAGGTGATCGCTCAGGGGAAAATAAGATAAAACTGGCTAGCGCTGATTGAAATAAACCATCTGTTAACTGGCCAATCCAACGGATAGTTAATATCCGATTTAACCTTGAGCCACTTGCCACTGGCCAGATTCCCATGGGGTAAGCGTAGTTATTAATTTAGGATTAACCTTGGATCTTATGTTAGCCACCATGCGCTCTTTAGTTGACTACTCATTGAGTAAGCGCCGGACATTAATTGCACTCTTCCAAGGCGCAGTCAGTGCGATGGATGCCTGTGATGCTGATCCGTACTTAAGGCGAGCAGCTAAATATCATGGCGAGTTAACCAATAGAAGCTGTCCTGTTTGTAAGGAGCGAAAAATTGTTGATCTGCGTTATGCCTTTGGCGATCAACTCGGGCAATACTCAGGACGAATTAAGAATCAAGATGAGTTAGTTCAAATGCAAAGTGAGTATGGTGAGTTTCGAGTTTATATTGTTGAAATCTGCACTCATTGTCATTGGAATCACCTAGTGGAATCCTTTTTATTAGGAGACGGCGAATATAGAAAGCCACCACGAAAGGTTGCCACCTTAGCTGATGAGGATTAACGCTAATCTTGGCTAGTGAATAATCTGCTAGCAAAACTGCCCCGCCTTGGGGTATTAATTACTGGCTTCTCATTTGTTGCTGGCGTATTTTTATTTGGCTTTGCCTATTTCACCGTTTCAATTCCAGATCCAAATGCTTATGTAAATTCTCAGTCCACAATTATTCAATATGCAGATGGCAGTGAGATTGGCCGAATAGGTTCTGAAAATAGAACTGTTGTAACACTTGCTCAGATTCCAGTTCAGGTTAGAAATGCAGTGATGGCAGCGGAGGATCGCGGTTTTTATTCAAACCGAGCAATTAGCCCAACTGCAATTATAAGAGCAGTTTGGAATAACGTAAGAGGTGGTTCACTCCAGGGTGGCTCAACAATTACGCAGCAATATGCGAAAACTGCCTTTTTAACACCAGAGCGCTCAATAACAAGAAAAGTAAAAGAATTAGTAATTGCGATAAAACTCGAGAACCAATTTACTAAAGATCAAATTTTTGAGAACTACTTAAATACTATTTATTTTGGCCGTGGTTCATACGGCGTTCAAACCGCATCCCAGGTTTACTTTGGTACAACCGTAGATAAATTAACCACCGCCCAATCAGCAGTATTAGCGAGTATTTTAAGAAGTCCAGGCCTTTATGATCCTGGATTTAAAAAAGAGAACTTACCAAGGCTTGAAAAAAGATTTACATATGTATTAGATGGAATGGTTGCGCAAGGTTGGCTTGAAAAAGAAAAAGCTGAAAAAATAAAATTTCCAGTAATTAATCCTAGGGTTACATCAGGTGCGTTAGCTGGTCCTAAAGGTTATGTAATCTCTTGGGTAGAGCGTGAGTTAAATGCACTTGGGTTTAGTGATGAGCAATTAATGGTTGGTGGCTACATAATAAAAACTACTCTAGTAAAAGAAGCTCAAGAAGCAGCAGTATTTGCAGTTAGTAAAGAAGCACCAGTTAAAGTGCCAGAAAATCTTCATATTGGCCTTGTCGCAATTAAACCTGGTACCGGTGAGATATTGGCAATGTATGGTGGGCAAGATTATTTAAAGTATCAATTTAATGCTGCCACACAAGGAATTACCTCCGGTGGATCATCATTTAAAGCCTTCTCACTAGTTGCAGCCCTTGAGCAAGGAATACCGTTATCTTCAATTTGGAATGGTGATTCACCTAAAGTTTATGATGATGGAATAGGCCGGCCATATCCAGTTAATAATTACGGTGGTGAAAGCTGGGGCAATCTTGATCTACTTACTGCGACTGAAAAGTCTGTTAACACAATCTATGTTCCACTTGGCATGAAAGCAGGGTTAGAAAAAGTTGTAGATGTTGCTCGCCGTGCTGGTATTCCAGAGTCAGTTGAAATGGTGGCATCTCCATCAGTTTCATTAGGAGCTGCAAGTCCACATGTGATTGATTTAGCAAATGCCTATGCAACCTTTGCAGCGCAAGGAGTTTATGCAAAACCTTTTATTATTAATGAAGTTCAAGGACCAAATAAAGGAATCTTGTATCAGGGAAGAATTCAAGCTCAAGAGGTATTTAGAAAAGATGTAATGGCAGATTTAACTTATGCCTTTAGCAAAGTAACTACATCTGGCACTGCTGCAGTAGTGGGCGCCAGAGTTGGCAGACCTACTGCTGGCAAAACTGGAACATCAAATGACAACGCATCTGCTTGGTTTAACGGCTACACCCCAGAGGTTGCAGCCTCTGTTGCTTTTTATCGAGATGATGCTACTCAATCTTTAAATGGAATTGGTGGCTTAACATCTGTAACTGGTGGCTCCTTTCCAGCCCGAATTTGGGCAGAGTTTGTTAAAAAATACTTAGCTAAATCACTAATTCAAGAGTTTCCAGCCCCAGCTTTTATTGGTGGAACCGAGCCAGTTAACTTTATTAATGCAGTGCCAGAGATGGACCCAGCTTTAATCCCACCATCTCCTTCACCTTCACCTAAGAAAAAGAAGTAACTCTTGCTTACCAAATTGGTAAGTAGATCTTTAATCGCACTGGTTTTATTAAGTTCATTTATTTCATTTTTAAAATTTAATCACTGCCGTAATAACGATTTCACCTCACCAGATAACTACATCCACGCCTGTTATACCGATATTCCGGCCCTTTTTTCCGAGCGAGGGTTAAATACAAATACTTTCCCGTATCTTTCTGCAACAAACTCAATGGAGTATCCACCAGTTACTGGGTTATTTGCCTGGGCAATTAGTTTTATAACACCAAACTCTTCTAACGTATTGTATTTTGATCTAAATATTTTGTTTTTAATCATGATGTATTTCATTTCAGCTTTAATCTTAAAGGCGCTTGCGCTAAAGTATCTTTACTTGTTTTTAGCATCCCCTGCAGTAATCGCAAGTTTATTTATTAACTGGGATTTAATTGCTGTAGCTAGCGCACTTTTCACAGTCTACTTTTTCGAGAAGAAAAAATATGAAGAAAGTGCTATTTCACTCGGTGTATCAATTGCTACCAAGTTTTTTCCAATCGTTATGCTTCTACCGATTGCGATAATTTTTTATAGAAGAAAACAGATTAAACAGCTAAGTAGATATTTATTTACTACCGCCATACTTTGGTTAGCTATTAACTTGCCAATAGCAGTATTTTACTTTGACGGATGGTGGCGGTTCTTTAAGTTAAATATAGACAGAGGAGCTGACTTTGGTTCAATTTGGTATGGCTTATCTTTACTAAATCTTGATGTATCAAATCTAGATCTAATTTACCCACTGCTATCAATTACTTTATTTATCGCACTAGCTATTTATTTGTTAAAGCTAGATAAGATTCCAAACTTAGCTCACATCACTTTTTTTGCATTAGTAATTTTTACAACCTTCGGCAAGGTTTATTCGCCGCAGTATGTCTTATGGCTTACCCCATTTGCTGTAATAGCAATTACTAACAGTAGGCAGCAAATCTCATTTTGGTTTTGGCAGATTACCGAAATTATTTATCACTTAGCTATTTGGCAGTATTTAGCACTTTACGCTGGCGCTAAATACGGCCTACCTGATAACGGTTATGTAATTGCCACACTACTTCGCGTAGTTGGTGTGTGCACCTTTACCTTTATCTTGATGAGAGATTTATCTGCTAAATCCACAGCAAAATCAAGCGTAATTTCGCGCTAAGGCAGGGTCAGGTTAATATTGCCTCCAACACCTGCTACGGAAATTCCGTCGCCGCTTTAGTCCAGAGGTGGTTTAAAAAATGCGTCGCTATGAACTCATGGTCATTTTAGATCCTGATTTAGAAGAGAAAACTGTTTCACCAAGTCTTGAAACTTATCTAAAGATAATTAAAGATGGTGGCGGTAAGGTAAATAAGTTAGATATCTGGGGCAAGAGACGAATGGCCTTTGAAATAAATAAAAAAGGCGAGGGAATCTACGCAGTTATCGATATGCAATCAGAGCCAGCACCAGTTAAAGAGTTGGATCGTCAACTTAATTTAAATGAGTCAGTTCTGCGCACCAAAGTTGTCCGGCCAGAGTAAATCCCCGACCGGTAAATAAAAAACAAGCATCTAAAGTAGATAAGGGAGAAACAAAAAAATGGCAGCAGGAGATACCAACTTAACTATGATCGGTAACTTAGTTAGCGATCCAGAGTTACGCTTCACACCAAGTGGAGCAGCGGTGGCAAAATTTACCGTGGCTTCAACTCCACGTTATTTAGATAAAACCACAAATGAGTGGAAAGATGGCGATAGCCTTTTTCTACAATGCCAAATTTGGCGACAAGCAGCTGAAAATGTTGCTGAGTCGTTAACTAAAGGAATGCGAGTAATTGTTTCCGGACGTTTAAAACAACGCTCTTATGAAACTAAAGAGGGTGAAAAGCGCACTGTCTTTGAGGTAGAAGTTGATGAAGTAGGACCTTCACTTCGCAACGCAACTGCAAAGGTAACAAAAGCTGCTCGCCAAACCGGCACCGGTTACAGCGCACCAGCAAGTACAACACCAACAGCATCAGGAGATGATCCTTGGTCAGCAGCCCCAGTCGGTGGCGGTTGGTCAACGACGACGAGTGATGAGACACCACCTTTTTAAATCCTAATTAATCAACCATTCCTGTCTTAAAAAGACAGGGCCCTAACCTAAGGAGCACCACAGTGGGAGCAAGAAGTAATAAAACGCTTAGAGAAAAAGCTAAGCAATCAAAATCTGCAGCAGCAGCTGCGGCGATGAAGAAGTTCAAAAAGAAACCATGTTCATTTTGCAGAGATGAAGTTAACTATATTGATTACAAAGATATAGCAACCCTTCGTAAGTACATCACCGATCGAGGCAAGATTCGCTCTCGCCGTATCACCGGTGCTTGTACTCAACATCAACGTGCAGTAGCTGCAGCGGTTAAAAACAGCCGCGAGATGGCGCTTCTGCCTTACACATCAACAGCCCGATAAGGAGATAAGAAAATAATGAAACTAATTCTTACTCGCGAAATATCTGGCCTAGGTGGCGCAGGGGACGTTGTAACAGTTAAAGATGGCTATGGCCGTAACTTTTTACTAGCTCGAGGCAGTGCAATTGTCTGGACTAAAGGCGGTGAGGGCCAGATTGAAGGAATTAAGCGCGCTCGTAGTGCCCGTGAGATCCGAGACCTTGATCATGCTAAAGAGATTAAAACTAAGCTTGAAAAAGCTAATGTAATTGTTAAGGTCAAAATTGGTGCTACCGGCACAATGTTTGGCTCTGTTACAGACAAAGCAATAGTGGCAGCAATTAAAACTGCTACTAATGAGACAGTTGATCGTCATAAAATCAAAATGGATAAGCACATTAAAAAAGCTGGTAAGTACACAGTTAAGATCACACTTGAATCCCAAGTTGTGGCTAACGTGTCAATCAGTGTGGTTAGCGATAAGTAATTAAGAAATTACTAAGCCCTCCAGGTGACTGGGGGGCTTTTTATATTCCTGACCAAATAATGAGATTAGCAAAAAAATCTTTGTCCACATCACTTATCACTTATTTACGCTTAATTTAGTAATACTTAAATACTTATCCACTACAGGTTAATACTTACCCACAACTTCATCCACTACTTATCCACCATTTTATCTACTCTCTTCACAGGTGAGCGCACAGGGTTAGATCACTTATTACCGAAGGAGTGAAGATAGGAATATCTTTACCTCCTGAGCGTAAAATTAGGGATTTTAAATAGTTTTACTTTATTTGTCAGTGGCAGATGGGAGACTTTTTAGATGAGTATCGCCGAGTTCCCAAACAACTCTAGCCGCACCCGTAATAGCGCAGCTGAGTTTGAGCGCACACCACCACAAGATGTAATTGCTGAACAATCTGTTTTAGGTGGAATGCTGTTATCAAAGGATGCAATTAGTGATGTAGTTGAAATATTAAGAGAGCGAGATTTCTACCGCCCAGCACATGAATTAATTTATGACGCAATCATAGATTTATATGGCAGAGGTGAACCAGCAGATCCAGTAACAGTTTCAGCTGAATTAACAAAACGTGGTGATTTAGTAAGAGCAGGTGGAGCGCCGTATCTACACACGCTTATCTCATCCGTACCAACCGCTGCTAATGCTGGTTACTACGCAAAGATAATTCGTGAGCGCGCAATTATGAGGCGTCTTGTTGAAGCAGGTACCAAGATTGTGCAACTTGGTTACACCGATGAGGGTGAAGTAGATGACGCCGTTGATCAAGCACAAGCAGAAGTTTTTGCAGTAACAGAGCGACGTGAATCAGATGATTATGTTCAACTATCTCAATTAATGCCAGAGGCTTATGATGAAATAGAAAAAATTGCTGCTGGCGTAACTGGGCAAGGTGTTAAAACTGGCTTTAAAGATTTAGATGCGTTAACAAATGGTTTTCATCCTGGAAACATGATCGTGTTGGCGGCGCGTCCGGCGGTTGGTAAATCAACACTTGGTTTAGATATCGCTCGCCATGCTTCAATACATAAACGTGAGACTTCCGTAATTTTTTCTCTCGAAATGAGCAGATCTGAAATCACTATGAGAATGCTTTCTGCGGAGGCAAGAGTGCCACTTAACAACATCAGATCAGGAAGATTAAGTGAAGAAGAGTGGGCAAGAATGGCACGGCGAATGGGTGAGATCTCAGATGCACCGATGTTTATTGATGATTCTCCAAATCTTTCACTGATGGAAATAAGGGCTAAATCACGCCGTCTTAAGCAGCGCCATGATCTAAAGCTAATTGTGATTGATTATTTACAACTTATGACTAGTGGTAAACGAGTTGAAAATCGTCAGCAAGAGGTTTCAGAGTTTTCTCGTCAATTAAAGTTATTAGCAAAAGAGCTAAATGTGCCAGTTGTTGCTATCTCTCAGTTAAATCGTTCACCAGAACAACGTTCAGATAAAAAACCAATGCTTTCAGATCTACGTGAATCAGGATCGATCGAGCAAGATGCTGATGTGGTTATCTTGCTTCACCGTGAGGATTTATATGATTCCCAAAATAGATCAGGTGAGGCTGACTTAATTGTGGCAAAGCATCGAAACGGTCCAACTAGAACCATTGTGGTTTCAGCCCAATTACACCTTGCTAGATTTACCGATATGGCTGCAACCTTTACTACAAATGAAAAGTTTATTAAAGACACTTAAATTTTTGTAAGTTTTCCACTCTTTACATCATAAATAGCACCAACTAGTGAAATATTTTTTGGCAAAAGTGGAAATTGTTCAATTCTAATTAAATCAGATTTTAATGCTGCTAATTGATCAGTAACTGTTCTAATCTCAATACTTCTAGTATCAATACCGCTTTTTTCGAAGATAGCTGCATGAATTTGATCTTCAGTTCCACTTGCCATTCTGCAATCAGTATGCGGCATTACTAAAACTCTGGTTACATTAAGTAGATTTGTTGCAAGGATTAATGTTCTAAGCACATCCTCTGTTACCCGAGCACCAGCATTTCTTAATATTTTTGCATCCCCTGCTTTCATACCAACTATCCGAAGTGGGTCAATGCGAGAATCCATACAGGTAATAATTGCTAAACCTTTTTTAGCAGCGCCTGTTAGATCCTGGGACTTAAAATCTTTAACAAAATCATTATTTGCTGCAAATAGATCATCAAACTCACTCATGCTTTACTCACTCCTCGACGGGCCTTATCGGCTAGATATATACCAACTAACACCGCAGCACATCCTATGAGTTGGATATTTGTAAATGCTTCATTTAATAACCACCAAGCAATTACGCCTGCAAAAATTGGCTCAATCATGCCAATAACACTACTTGTACTTGCTGATAACTCTCTAATAGCTGCCACAGTTAGTAAGTATGGGATAACAGTTGCGGTCACAACTATCCAAAGTATTAATGCCCAACCGGGTGCGCTATATCCAGAGAGGTCACCAGATAAGGAAAAGCTTTGAGTAAGAAACTCAAACGGAAAATTCCACCACGGAAAAGCTATTGCCCAAAAGATTGTTGCAACACCCATTCCCCAAGTAATAAGTGAGAGGCTGCTTCTAGTTTGGCCAAGTCGATCGGCGGCTAAGAAATAGTATGCAAGTGCAAGCGCGTCTAAAATTGCAACAATAACACCTAGTGGATGAAGAGATTTTCCACTCCAGATCTGAGAAATAAGTACTAATCCTAGGAAGGCACAGATAATTCCTACCCATGCAGTGAGTGAGATATTTTTCTTTTTTACAAACCGTAAATATAATGCAATCCAAATAGGTGCGGTAAATTCGATAATTAAAGCAACTGAGACATATAAATATTTTAAAGCAAAATAATAAAATGAATTTACAACCGCTATTCCAATGACACCGAATAGAACTAAATCTTTAATTTCACTTTTTTTTACATAGAGTTGTTTTTTTCCTTTAAGAAGGGTAATAATTAATAAAATTAAGGCCGCAGATGTTATGCGTATTTGGGTCAGTCTAAAAGCATCTAAATCTGCTTCCCGCAATACTTTAGCTGCCACACCACCGACAGCAAATCCCATTGCAGCTGTTATCATAAAAAATTCTGCGCGGTGTTTCATACTAACACCCTACATTAAGAGAAAAAGTTTTCCTAAATTTTTAAAAAGCAGCCTCAGCAATATTCATAATCTCACCAGTTTCAGACTCAACAACTGCTCGCTCAATTGAAATATGAGGAAGAACAGAACGAACAAAGAATTTAGCGGAGGCAATCTTTCCATTATAAAACTCAGTATCACGTCCAGCATTAGCTAGTTTATTTTGAGCAATATCTGCTTGGCGAAGAAGTAACCAGGCAATTATTAGATCACCAGTTGCCATTAATAATCTAGAAGTATTTAGACCAACTTTATAAATTTCTTTTGGATCTTCCTGAGAAGCCATAGCAACTCCTACCATGTGCCCGATCATTGCTTGCACATCCTCTAACGCCCTAAGAAGTGCTTTCTTTTCTTCAGCTAAGTGCCCACCACTTGCAGCAAACTTTGCAATATCTTTACTAATAAGTGTGATTGATCGACCGCGATCTCTAACAATCTTACGGAAGAAGAAATCTAATCCTTGAATTGCAGTTGTGCCTTCATAAAGTGTGTCAATTTTGGCATCTCTTACATACTGCTCAAGTGGCCAATCAGTGGTAAAGCCTGAACCACCAAAGGTTTGAAGAGATTCAGTACCAAGTAATGTCCAAGACTTTTCACTGCCATAGCCCTTAACAATTGGTAGCAAAAGATCGTTAATTAGAAGCAGGTCTTCAATTCTCTCTTTATCAGAGCCATCTGCCTGCGCCAATGCAAATTCATCTTGGATGGAAGCGGTATATAAAACTAGCGCCCGCATTCCTTCTGAGTATGACTTTTGCGTCATTAAAGACCTTCTAACATCTGGGTGTTTAATAATTTCAACTCTAGGACTGTTCTTATCTTTAGCCACAGTTAAATCCGGTCCCTGCACACGAGTTTTTGCATATGCAAGTGCTTGTTGGTAACCAGCGCTAAGTGTTGCAATAGCTTTTGTTCCCACCATCATTCTGGCGTATTCAATAACCTTAAACATCTGGGCAATACCATCATGGACCTCACCAAGTAAGTATCCGACTGCTGGCTCTTTCTCACCTAAATTCATTTCACATGTGGTTGAAACATTTAATCCCATTTTGTGTTCTAATTTTGTAACGTAGACACCATTACGTTTTCCTAATTTTCCAGTATCAAAATCAAACATAAACTTTGGAATCATATAAAGATCTAAACCTTTAGTTCCGGCAACTGCTCCTTCAGGACGTGCTAGAACAAAGTGAACAATATTTTCAGTAAGATCAGAATCACCCGATGTAATAAATCTTTTTGTACCGGTAATGTGCCAAGTTCCATCTGCTTGCTTCACAGCTTTTGATCTACCGGCTCCAACATCACTTCCAGCATCTGGTTCAGTAAGCATCATGGTTGCACCCCATTGCTTATCAACCATTAATTTTGCAACCTTTTTTTGTTCTTCAGTTCCATACACATATGCAACGTGAGCGAATGCGGTACCGGATGCGTAAATATGAATTGATGGGTTAGAACCTAAAACCATTTCAGCAATTGCCCAACGAATTGAAGGCGGGATTGAAGTGCCACCTAATTCAACTGGAGCATCAATGCGCCACCATTCATTATCCATAAAAGTTTTATAAGACTTTTTAAATGATTCAGGAAGTTTTGCATCCCCTGTAGCTGGATCAAACTTAACGCCTTGTTGATCACCATCAACAAATGATGCAGCTAAATCATTTTCAGCCATTCGCTTAACCTCTTCAAGCATTCCCATTGAAGTCTGGCGGTCTAAATCTTTATAAATTGATTTACCTAAAATTTCTTCCCGCTCTAGTAAATCAAAAAGACAAAACTCAATATCGCGCAGGTTAGCTATGTAATGGCCCATGGGATAAGCATCCTACTGATCAGTAACTTAATCAATACCCGCGAGTAGGTTTTTCTAACCGAAATGGGCAGTTCGGGGTAGGGTCAGCGATTGTGCTGCTAAGTGATCGCGATATTAAGGCAGAGATCACCGCTGGGCGCGTAAAGGTTGAGCCCTTTACCGACGCGATGGTGCAACCATCAAGTGTTGATGTCAGGCTAGATCGATTTTTTAGAGTCTTTGAAAATCATAAGTACTCAGTTATAGATCCTTCAATTGAACAAGCAGAGCTAACTCGTGAGGTAGCAGTTTCAAGTGATGAACATTTTATTCTGCATCCAGGAGAGTTTGTATTAGCAAGTACTTATGAAGTTATAACTTTGCCCGATGACATTGCAGGACGCCTTGAAGGTAAATCTTCATTAGGTAGATTGGGATTACTAACTCATTCAACAGCTGGATTTATTGATCCAGGATTTTCAGGACACATAACATTAGAGCTTTCAAATGTTGCAAATTTGCCAGTTAAATTATTTCCAGGAATGAAAATTGGTCAACTCTGTTTAATTAAATTATCTTCACCAGCTGAACACCCATATGGCTCAGCTGTTTATGGATCACGCTATCAAGGACAGCGCGGACCAACGCCTTCTAAATCTTGGCTTAACTTTCACAAAAGCAAGATTGAATAACTAATTACTCTTGATTTAAAAAGTGCAAGGTGAAAGTTGATCCTTGCCCTAATTCTGATTTAACACTCACATATCCACCATGTGCCTTCATTACCGCATCAACAATTGATAAACCAAGTCCGCTTCCTTCATTTGTATTTGCGGAATTTGTATTTCTAACTCGCGCTGGATCTGCTCGATAAAATCGCTCAAATATTCGCTCTTGATCTGGTATTGATAAGCCAGGTCCATGATCTGAAACTTCTACGCTAGTTTCATTAACACCTTGCTGGACTGAAATAATAATCTTTGTTCCCACCGGTGTGTGAGTACGAGCATTTGCAAGTAAGTTAGCGAGTACTTGGTGAATGCGCTGTGAATCTCCTAGTACAAATATTTCTTCACTTCCCATCCTTAATTCAATCGGGTGATTAGGCCCAGCAGCCCTAGCGGAAGTAATAACTTCAGTAATTAATGTATTTAAATCAACTGGATCATTAGCTAATTCACGCGATTGATCAAGCCTTGCTAGTAGTAATAAATCTTCAACTAATGTGCTCATTCGAATTGACTCTCGTTCAATTCGATTAATTAATTCCTTGGTTTTATCTTCTCCAATAACCGCACCTTGCCTATGAAGTTCTGCAAAGCCACGAATTGCTGTAAGTGGTGTGCGAAGTTCATGGGATGCGTCAGCAACAAATCTGCGTAACTTTGATTCACTTTCAACTCGAATTGTGAATGACTCTTCGATTCGCCCAAGCATGGTGTTAAGAGAGGTTGTTAACCGGCCAACTTCTGTATCTGGCTTTGCTGCTGGCAGACGAGCAGATAAATCACCGGCGGCAATCGCCTCCGCAGTTTCTTCAACTTTTTCAAGTGGTTTAAGTCCAATAGCAATAATCCAACGAGAAACTAAAGCAATAGCTAATAGCGCAATTACTCCTAATACTAAAAATAAAAATCTAAGCTGGGTTAAAGTTTTATCAACATCTTCAAGTGAGTTAGCCACAATCACAATTCCCATGCCAGTAGGTAGCACCTGGGCAAGGGCTCTGATATCTGGTTTACCATCTTCGCCATCAATAGTGAACGGTTTATTTTTATACTTAGCTACCTGTTCAATTTTTAATCCAGTAACAGCAAAGTTTTTTCCACCTAACTCACCACCTACTTGACCAATTAAATTTCCATCAACATCTAATAAGGTAAGTGAAGTTGAAGTTGGAACACCACGCAGTGGTTCAAAAATTTTAAATGGGGCGTCCTCATCCTCTTTAATAAGAGGTGCTATACCTGCGCGATCTAATCTAGTTAGGGAGGTGCTAGAGATATTATTTAATTGCAAATCAACTTGCGAGATTAAGTAAGAGCGAAGAGCGGCATTTGCAGCAAAATCTGAGGCAATAATTGCAAGGCTGGTTAAAACAACTGAAGCTAGGATAAGTCGGTTACGCAGTGACCAAAGTGAGAGTGGTGTGCGCACCCGACTTAACGCAGAATTCATCTGATAATTGTGATCAATTACTTACTTGCTGGCAACCGCAGGCGGTATCCCACCCCTCTAACAGTGTGAATTAGGGCCGGCTCATAAACATCAATCTTTTTACGAAGGTAGGAAACATAGGTTTCAACAATTCCCATATCGCCTCTAAAGTCATACTGCCAGACATGATCTAATATCTGTGACTTACTAACAACACGGTCAGCATTAATCATTAGATATCTAAGTAGTAAAAACTCAGTTGGTGAGAGATCAATTAAATTTGCAGCTCTGCGAACCTCGTGAGTTGCTTCATCTAACTCAAGATCTGCAAAACGAATCTTCTCTTCATCAGCTATAACCTCAGTGGCGCCAGTGCGACGAAGGAGTGCGCGTAATCTTGCTACTAACTCTTCAAGTGAGAATGGCTTTGTTACATAATCATCCCCGCCAATTGTTAGTCCAGCGATCTTGTCCTCAGTTGAGTCTTTAGCTGTTAAAAATAAAACACCAACATCATGTCCTTCACTGCGTAGTTGCCTGCATACTTCAAACCCATTTTGATCAGGCAGCATCACATCAAGAATTAATGCATGTGGCTTAAACTCCTGCGCAATCTGTAAAGCTTGTGCTCCAGAGGCGGCAGTTCTAACTTCAAAGCCAACAAACTTTAAACTGGTGGCAATTAATTCACTAATACTGTTCTCATCATCTACTATCAAAATTCTTTGGGTAGTCTGATTTAACTCTTCGTTATTACTAACTCTTTCTTTAAGAGTGGTCATTTGGTATCACCTCCAAGATGATAATTATCTATTACCCTGAGCGTTTCCTGAGAATGGGGCGTGATTTAACCTAATCTCTTCACGCTGCGCAGCATAATTTGAGCTACATCAAGCACCTCAACTGAGCTATCCCGGGCAACCATGCCATCTGAAACCATCACCCTACAAAACGGACAGGCAACTGCAACCTCTTGGGCTCCAGTTGCTATCGCTTCATCAACTCGGTTTAAATTAATTCGGCTACCAATTTTTTCTTCCATCCACATTCGCCCGCCCCCTGCGCCGCAACAAAATGAACGCTCTTGATTTCTTGGCATTTCATTTACCTCAACACCAGCTGATTCAAGTAATTCACGTGGTGGTTCATAAATTTGATTATGCCGGCCAAGATAACAAGGATCATGATAGGTAAGTTTCTTAGCATCAGCCTTATCTGGTGCAATTGGTTTTAACTTACCCTCTTTTACTAATTGATTAAGTAACTGAGTGTGATGAACCATTTGCAATTCAAAACCTTGTTGTTTGTAATCTCGACCAATAGTTGTGAAGCAATGCGGGCAGGTAACAACTACTTTTTTAACCCCACGAGTTCCAAATGTCTCTTGCAAAGTTTCAATATTTTCTCTAGAAAGTATTTGATATAAAAACTCATTACCACTTCGCCTTGCCGGATCTCCCGTGCAAGTCTCCTTCTTACCTAAGACACCAAATGTAACTCCAGACATATATAACAACTCAGCCACTGCCTTAGTAGTTTTCTTAGCTCGCTCTTCATACGCACCTGCGCAGCCAACCCAAAATAAATACTCAACATCATCTGGGATAACTGAATCAATCACAGTTATTGGAAAATCTACCTCTTTAATCCAAGCATCACGATCTACTCTGTTAGCACCCCAAGGATTTCCTGCTTTTTCTAAATTACGGAAAGTATTTCCAAGCTCTGTTGGAAACTCTGATTCAACTAATACTTGAAACCTTCGCATGTTAACAATATGATCAACATGTTCAATATCAACTGGGCACTCTTCAACACAAGCGCCACAAGTTGTGCAAGACCATAAAACATCTAATGAAATTGCGTTCTCATGTGGATTATTACCAACAATCTTTTCAGTCCCCGCTGCCTCGGTTCCAATCTTTGCTAGTGCGTGATCACGCATTGCCATGATTAAAAGCTTTGGAGATAGCGGTTTTTCAGTGTGCCAGGCTGGGCATTGGGATTGGCATCTTCCGCACTCTGTGCAGGTAGCCATATCCAATAAACCCTTCCAAGAGATATCAGCCGCAGTTCCAATTCCAAATACATCATCCTCTTTTGGATCTTCAAAGTTAATCTCGCTACCGTGTGAGAGCATCACAGGAAGTGGACCTAATGCATTTTCACTCGTCGCATTTCGCTTAAAGAAAATATTAAATGGAGCTAAGAATCTATGCCAAGCGATTCCCATATTTAGATTTAATCCCACCACAATAAACCAAATCATTGAAACTGCGATTTTACTGAAAGCAATTATTTGAATTAAATTTTCAATCTGATTAACTGAATAGGTACTAAAAAATACAACAGCAGGGTATGAAAAAGCGTAATGCCAATTCCAAGCTTCTTTGTTTAGTAATGCACCCTCTAAACCACGAAGTGCGATAACACAAAACACAATTACTAAAATTGTTGCCTCAACATAATAAGCCTTCTTATTTCCAGAGCCATAAAATCTAGAAGCTCTGCCTTTTCTCACAAATCTAGTAACTTGCCTAATTCCAATTAGTGCAACAATTGAAACTCCAGTTAATGCAGCAACTAACTCTGCAAAAAATTCATATCCAACAAAGTGGCCAATAACTGGCAGCGCCCATGCTGGATCAACTAATTGCCCATAAGCAGTAATTAGTGTGCCAAGGAGTGCGAAGAAGCCAACCATTACAAACCAGTGGGCAATACCTGAAGCAGTAAAGTTAAGCATTTTGGTATGAGTTAAAACTTCAACTACGGTGTTTTTTAAACGCTTACTCTTATTAGTAAAACGAGAAGGATCAGATTGACCTGCTGAAATCTTTTTAAATAATTTATAACTTTGTAGCGCGAAAATTGCAACAGCAGTAACTGTAAGTAGGTAGGCGATGATTGCAAGCACGGCTTAAGGGTAAGTCAGAGTTCGGTAATTAAGAGTTATCCACAACACTTATCCACCGTGTGGAGAATTACAGTCGTGTAATTAGCGCCAGCGGGTAGCGAGTGAAAAACCCACCCCAACAAAGCCAAAACCAACCAACATATTCCAAGCGCCAATGCCTGGAATTGGGTAGGAAGTTGAGCTGAGGTAGAAGATTACGATCCAGATAAGGCCTAATAAGAAGCTAGCCAGCATTACTGGCACCAGCCACTTAGGGCTTTCAACCTTAGCTTCAATGATCTCAGGTGTGATTTCGGCTGCGACCTTACGCTTTCTTGCAACCTTCTCACGTACTTTTGACTTCGGCATAGCAGCAGATTACTACACAATTACCCTATGAGCACAACTTCTGGCACAGGTGAGCGAAAAATCTTAGTTATTGATAACTATGACTCCTTCGTCTTTAACCTAGTTCAATACTTACAGCAATTAGGGGCGCACTGCACTGTAGTTAGAAATGATGAATTTAAATTAACTGAAGCAGATAAATACGATGGAGTTTTAATCTCACCAGGACCCGGCACACCAGAGGCAGCAGGTATAAGTGTTGAATTAGTTAAATACTGCGCGCAAAAAAAGATTCCACTACTGGGAGTTTGCTTAGGACATCAAGTTATTGCTGTCGCATATGGCGCAACTGTTTCAAGGGCGCCTGAATTACTACATGGTAAAACTTCAGTAGTAAGTCATAGTAACAAATCAGTTCTAGAAAATATTCCGTCCCCTTTTACTGCAACGCGGTATCACTCACTAGCTATTGAAAAAGATACTTTGCCAACTGAGATTGAAATAACTGGTCAAACCGAAAGTGGTGTTGTGATGGCTATTCAACATAAAACGCTACCGATTAGTGGCGTGCAGTTTCACCCAGAGTCAGTTCTTACCGAACATGGTTATCAAATGATTGGCAACTGGCTGGAGATATGTGGGGATAAAGGCGCTCGCAAAAAGTCTGAAGGATTATCACCAGTTGTAATTAAAGCTTAATTTCGATTAACTGTAATTGTTACAACACTACCAATTGTCTTTGTAGCACCAGCATCAGGAGCTTGGGCAAGAATCTCACCAACTGGCTTACTAGTATCACTTGCGCTTATTTCTCTAATTAAAAATCCTGACTGAGTAAGTATTGTTTTTGCATTAATCTCATTTAAACCAACGAGTAAAGGCACTTGAACATTGCCACTTGCAATCTCAAGAGTGACGCCACTTCCTGCGGTAGTAGTTGTGCCAGGAGAGGGATTAATACTTAAAACAACGCCAGGTGCTTGATCTGAATCAACTGCAATAGTTTGAGAGATTAATAAACCAGCTGCTGTTAATTTATATCTAGCTTCTTCAAGTGATAAGCCAATTAAACCAACTGGAACAGTGGTGTTTCCTGGTCCTTCTGAAATTGTTAGCGTGACGCTACTACCAGCTGCTGCCTCACTAGTTGCAAGTGGAAGCTGGGATGCAACTCTATCTAGTGGAATTTTTGCATCAGGTGCTCGTTCGATATTTATATTAAAATCTTTAAGTAATACTCTTGCTTCAGCCTCAGTTAAACCAACCACATTAGGTACTTTTATACTCACACCAGTTGGCGCACTAGCAAAATAACCAACAGCTAATAAGGTGATAGCAGCAGCAACTAATGTGAGAGATGTAAATAGTTTTCGCCTTGGAAATATTTTTTTAATTTTAGTTGTAACTGGCTCACCTTTTATTACATGCTCTAAATCTTCTAACATCGCAGCAGCATCTTGATAGCGATTATTAGGATCCTTTGCCAGTACTACCTCAAGCATCCGGTCAAGATTTGGATCAAGTGATGGATTAATTTGTGAGGCAGGAGTTAGCGTGGATGAAACATGTTGATAGGCAACAGAGACTGGTGTATCACCAGTAAAGGGAGGACGCCCAGTTAATAATTCATACATCAAACAACCGAGAGAGTAGAGATCACTTCTACCATCTGCTAACTCACCAGTTGCTTGCTCAGGAGATAAATACTGCGCAGTTCCAACCACATTCCAAGTATTAGTTAATGTGGCGCCAATATCATCTGTTGCTCTGGCAATACCAAAATCCATCACCTTTATGTCACCAGAATCTGTAATCATAATATTACTCGGCTTAATATCTCGATGCACAATGCCTTTATTATGTGAATAATCAAGTGCGTTTAAAATTCCTTTAATTATTTCAAGTGAGGCAGCAAGTGGAATTTGTTCTGCTTGTAATTTTTGTCTAAGTGTTTGACCACTTACTAACTCCATTACGATAAATGGCGAATTATTTTCTTCACCTGAATCATAAACAGCAACAATTCCTGGATGATTTAAGCCGCCAGCAGCGAGAGCTTCCTTTCGAAACCTGGCAACAAAAGCTGGATCCTTTGCTAGGTCGCGCCTCAATACTTTAATTGCAACCTCACGATCAAGCCTGGTATCAAGGCCTAGATAAACATCAGCCATGCCACCTGTGCCAATCATTTGGCCAACGGTGTATCTGCCATCTGCTAATTTTGTAATTGGGCTATTCATTAGCAGCACCTATTTTTATTACCTCTGAGTTACCTTTTATATCACTAACTGTGCTCCAAATAATTGTGATGTTATCTGGTGCTCCTTTTACTCTAACCTCTGCAATTAAGGCTGGCGCAATATCCTCTGGCTTATTTGCTTCAATAATTTTACTTATCTCATACTCAGATAAAACATTAGTTAAGCCATCACTGCATAAAAGAAATTGATCACCTTTTTTTATTTCATAACTTACTAAAATTGGATCAATTCCTGAGTCCCCCATTAAAGCTTGGGTAAGCAGCGAACGCTGCGGGTGATCAATTATCTCTTCAGGTGTAAGCCGTCCCTGATCTAGCAGCTCTTGCATAACTGTGTGGTCATAACTTAATTGTTCTAGTTTGTTGTTTCGGTAGCGATAACAACGAGAATCACCAATATGCAGCAGCTCAACATTATTATCTAAAATACTTAGCGCGGTTAAGGTAGTTCCCATACCGGATAGTTCAGGTGAATCTTTGCTTTTAGCTAATATTTGTGAATCAACCTCATAGGTAATATTTAAAAATAAATCTTCCCGGGAGGCCACATCAACTTTTAAATCACTTATTACTGGCAGTAGTTGTTCTAATGTATTAATTGCAATCGCAGATGCGACCTCACCACCAGCATGTCCACCCATTCCATCGGCTACTGCAATTAGATTTGCGCAGGTTAAAGCAGAATCTTCATTTCCTGAGCGCACCAAACCAAGATCGGTTTGAGCAAAGGAGATAAACTGCCATTTCATAGAGCCAATCTCACCACATAATTCAAGTGATAAAGAAAGGGCGCCAAGTAAATGCTGATCTATGCCCACAGAGGTGCCAGCATTGATTTTGCTGAGGGCTCAAAGGCTGCCTACCTAGGCGCTCTCGCCCAAGACGCAGATGGCTTTGAGTGTGATGTGAGGTTAACTAAGGATAAACAAATCATTTGCTATCACGACAGTGATACCAAAAGATTATCAAATATTGATCTAAAGATTGCAAAGAGTAGCTATGAAGAGTTAAAGGCAAAAGCAGACCCATACCGACTAGATGAGTTACTAGAGCTTTCAATAAGTAATAAAAAAGATCTAGTTATAGAGTTAAAACATCCAGTACCAACTGGCGCTCTGATTGAAAAACTTGTCCATAAATTACTTATAAGCAGAAATACCGAGATAAAAAATAGTGGAATACAAATTTCTTTAATCTCTTTTTCATATTTGGCTACGCTACGTAATCTAAAAAGTGGTTATGAAGCCGGCTATCTGGTTAAGAATTCAAATTTGATTAAATTAAACCCAGCGCCAGTGATTGCTTTAAATATTAATATTGTGCGCCAAAACCCAAAGGTGATTGCAGATCAACATAAAAAAGGAAAAAAAGTATTTGTCTGGACGGTAAATGAGGCCTCTGATCTACTTTTATGTGCCAAAGAAGGTGTGGATGCAGTAATTACAGATAAACCAGCGCAAGCGCGAATGCTGCTCGGCTACTCTTAACCCATGTCACTTAAATACGCTTACTTAGGACCTGCCGGCACATTTACCCAGGCAGCTCTGCAAAAGATTGCAGATAGCAGTGATGAACTAATCCCTTACGCAAATGTAACGGCAGCATTAAATGCGGTTCGTAGTGGTGAGTGCGCAAAAGCGTTGGTACCAATTGAAAACTCTGTTGAAGGAGTAGTTGCTAGAACACTGGACGAGTTAGCAATCGGGGATGCGTTAGTAATAACAGCTGAGACCACTTTGCCAGTTAGCTTTTCTTTAATGAGTCTTGAGAATAAAGATCCAAAATCTATTAACTCAATTGCTACTCACCCTCACGCTGAATCTCAGTGCCGGGAGTACATTGCAAAAAACTTCCCAAATGCTCAAGTAGTTGAAAGCTCATCAACAGCGGCGGCTGCTAAAGGATTAAGTAAAGGTGAGTATGACGCGGCTATTGCTGCGCCAATTGCTGCTAAAAATTATAATTTAAAGGTAATTGCTGAAAATATTGGCGATAATCCTGGCGCTGTTACTAGGTTTGTTGTGGTTGAAAAGCCAAATAAAGTTCCAGCGCCAACGGGTAAAGATCGCACCTCAATGGTGGTCTTTATTGCAATTGATCACGCAGGTGCCTTACTTGAAATATTAAATGAGTTTGCTAAATATGAGGTCAACCTGACTTTTATCCAAAGCCGGCCAACTGGTGTTGGCCTTGGTCACTATCACTTCATTATCGATGTGGAGGGGCATATCCAAGATGAAGCAATAAGTGCCACATTAACGGGGCTAAAACAAATTTGCGAGGATGTTCGTTTTCTAGGTTCCTATCCTCAAGCAAAGTAATCGGTAGGCTACTTTCATATGATTGATTTAAAAGCACTGCGTGAAGATCCCCAAGCATTTCGCTCATCCCAAAAAGTGCGAGGTGGTGATGTTGATGTAATTGACAAGTTACTTGCTGCTGATGATTTAAGACGAGAGGCAATATCAAATTTTGAAAGCCTTAGGGCTGAGCAAAATACTTTATCTAAATCAGTAGGAGCTGCTAAAGGAGATGAAAAAAACTCACTATTAGAAAATGCCAAGAAGCTCTCTGCTTTAGTAAAAGAAGCAGATTCTAAGCGAGCTGTAGCTGAGGAAAGTGCGCATAAATTATCTCTTGAAGTTGCTAACTTAATTGATCCAGAAGCACCAATAGGTGGTGAAGCAGACTTTAAAGTTATTGAAACAGTTGGCAAGGTGCGTGATTTTAAATCTGAAGGCTTTGAACCAAAAGATCATGTTGAAATTGGCAAGATCATTAAAGCAATTGACACAGAACGTGGCGCAAAGGTGGCAGGTGCTCGCTCTTACTACCTAACCGGAGTTGGCGCTCTCCTTGAGCTTGCTTTAGTAAACCATGCGATCGCAACTGCAGTTAAAGCTGGTTTTATTCCAATGATTCCGCCAGTGTTGGTAAAGCCTGCTGCTATGGAAGGAACAGGATTTTTAGGACAAGCTGCTGAAAATGTTTATCACTTAAAAGAGGATGAACTTTATTTAGTTGGAACATCAGAGGTGCCACTTGCTGCATTTCATATGGATGAGATTTTAGATAATCTACCAATTAGATACGCCGGCTACTCACCATGTTTTAGAAGAGAAGCAGGCAGTTACGGAAAAGATACTCGCGGGATTATTCGTGTGCACCAATTTGATAAGGTTGAAATGTTTACATTCTGTAAACCTGAGGATGCAAAAGCTGAGCATCAAAGGCTCCTAAATTGGGAGAAAGAATTTTTTAACACATTAGATATTCCATATCGAGTAATTGATGTTGCAAGTGGTGATCTAGGAGCAAGTGCGGTTAGAAAATTTGATATTGAAGCTTGGATTCCAACACAGCAGGCATATCGTGAGGTAACTAGCACATCAAATTGCACACAGTTTCAGGCTAGGCGCTTAAACATTAGATATAAAGATGAAAATGGCACAAAGGCTGTTGCCACATTAAATGGCACACTAGTAGCAATTCCAAGAACAATTGTGGCAATCCTAGAAAATCACCAACAAAAAGATGGCAGTGTTAAAGTGCCAAAGGCATTAATTCCATTTCTTGGGATGGATACTTTGGTTATAGCGTGAGTGTTTTAAAACCTGTTACTGGTAAGAGACCAAAACTAATCGGCACAGATCTAGATGGCACAATTGTTGCTCACTACGGCTTTATCTCTGAGCGAACCAAAATAGCATTTACTGCTGCCCATAAAGCTGGCATTCATATGTACTTTGTAACTGGGCGCCCAATTCGGTGGATGGTTGAAATAAAAGAGAACTTTGGCTTTGGTACTGGTATTTGTGCTAACGGTGCACTTTTGTATGATTTTAATAATGAAAAGGTATTAGAAGAATGGTTATTTCCAGTAGGCGCTCAATTAGAGACTGTTAAAAGATTACGCCAGGTGTTACCTAATGTCTCATTTGCAGTTGAGATTGGTAAAGATTTTAATAGAGAAAAAAAGTATGTGCCTAGATGGGATGTTGGTCAAGATAATGTTGGCGTAGATAAAATTGAAGAGGTGATCACAAAACCTGCACTTAAAATGTTAGCGCGTTGTGGTAACGGTGAGTATTCATCTGATGAGATGCTTGAGATTGCAACAAAAGAATTACAAGGAATTGCATCTCCTACTCATTCAAATATATCTGACTCATTACTTGAAATTTCAGCCGACGGTGTTAGTAAAGGTGCAACACTTTCAAAGATTGCAGCTCGTCATGGATTAACAGGGGAAGATTGCGTAACCTTTGGTGATAACCCAAATGATTTTTCAATGCTCTCATGGGCTAGTAGATCTTGGGCAATGGCAGATGGACACCCAGATTTAATGAAGTATGCAAAGTTTCAAACAGATGCACACCAAGAAGATGGTGTGGCAAAGGTGATAGAGCGGTTACTAGAACTTCCCGAATAATTAACCACTAATTTTGGCGAAGGTGGCTGAGCGAGTAAGTTTGTCCATGGAGGGCTCGCATAGTGGCCGAGTGCACCGGTCTTGAAAACCGGCAAGGGAAACCTTCGTGGGTTCAAATCCCACGCCCTCCGCCAGAATTTATTAATTTGTGGGTGATTTCATATCCATTGCGCCCATTATTAACTAGCGCATCGCAGGTAGTGCGAGCAAACTTATCGCATGGCAATAATCGACTCCGATAAAAAAAGCACAGGAGTTTTCTCCACCGGACGCGCACTTATAACTGATCGCACCCTACGCACTGATAAATGGTGGTTACAACCAGCCTTAACCTTTGGAGTTTTAATTTCATTTGTAATTTATGCAACCTTTAGAGCCTTTGAAAATGATAACTATTTTGCTGAACCTTTAATCTCACCGTTTTATTCACCATGCTTATCAACTGTATGTGTGGAAGGTGCATCTCACTTTGGCACACCAATTGGTTCAATAACTTTATTTGGCTTATTAGTTTCTCCCTCATTATTTATTTTAATTTTCCCACTAGGTTTTCGTATGACCTGCTATTACTACCGTAAGTCTTACTACCGCTCCTTTTGGATGTCACCACCAGCTTGTGCGGTTGCTGAGCCACATAAAACATATACCGGTGAAACGCGTGCGCCATTAATATTACAAAATGGCCATCGTTGGTTTTTCTATGCGGGTCTAGTTTTAAATATTATTTTGACCTATGACGCAGTTATTGCATTTAAAAATGAGCAGGGGCAGTGGGGGCACATGAGTGTTGGCACATTAGTTCTTCTACTAAATGCCACATTACTTTGGCTCTACTCCGCCTCCTGCCACACCTGCCGCCACACCATTGGTGGGCGGCTTAAGAATTTCTCAAAACATCCAGCTAGATATAAGGCTTGGACAATTGTTTCTAGATTAAATCATTACCATCCAAATTTTGCCTGGGTCTCCTTATTTGGAGTAGCTTTCACAGATTTTTATGTTCGCCAGGTCGCAAGCGGGTCCATAACCAATTACTATTTCTTCTAAGGATGATTAATAATGAGTGAAAAAATTGCAATGCAGCGTCATAATTATGATGTAGTGGTAATTGGCGCAGGAGGCGCCGGCCTTCGCGCAGCTGTTGAAGCAAGGAGTGCGGGTCTACGGGTTGCAATTATTTGTAAATCATTATTTGGTAAAGCCCACACTGTTATGGCAGAGGGCGGAATTGCTGCCTCTATGGGAAATGTAAATGATAAAGATGGTTGGAAAGTTCACTTTAGAGACACAATGCGTGGTGGAAAGTTTACAAATCATTATCGAATGGCAGAGCTACACGCTAAAGAAGCACCAGATCGAGTTTGGGAGCTTGAGATGTGGGGAGCACTCTTTGATAGAACTAAAGAAGGCAAAATCTCACAACGTAACTTTGGCGGACATGAGTACCCACGTCTTGCCCATGTTGGTGATCGCACTGGCCTTGAATTAATTAGAACAATGCAACAAAAAATTGTGGCTATGCAACAGCAAGATAAGAAAGATCATGGTGATGCTGAGAGTTATTTAAAGGTTTTTGCTGAGGTAACAATTACTGAAGTAATTAAAGAAAATGGCAAAGTAGCTGGAGTTTATGGTTACCGGCGTGAAGATGGTGTGGAGGTTTTATTTGAAGCACCTGTAGTAATTTTGGCAACAGGTGGCGTTGGTAAAACATTTAAGATCACCTCAAACTCTTGGGAAGGCACCGGTGATGGACACGCGCTCGCATTAAAAGCCGGCGGTAATTTAGTTGATATGGAGTTTTTACAATTTCATCCAACCGGAATGGTCTGGCCACCATCAGTTAAGGGAATTTTAGTAACAGAGTCTGTGCGTGGTGAGGGTGGTGTTTTAACAAACTCAAATGGTGAGCGTTTTATGTTCAAATATATTCCAGAGGTATTTAAAGATAAATACGCGGACAATGAAGCAGAGGCAGATCGTTGGTATGTTGATCAAGACAACAACCGAAGGCCGCCAGAGTTATTACCAAGAGATGAAGTAGCTAGAGCAATTAACTCAGAGGTAAAGGCAGGACGTGGTTCACCACATGGTGGTGTTTACCTTGATGTTTCAAAGCGTTTAACAGCAGAGGTAATTAAAAAACGATTACCATCTATGTGGCACCAGTTTTATGAGTTAGCTGGTGTTGATATTACAAAAGAGGCAATGGAGGTTGGACCAACCTGTCACTATGTAATGGGCGGAGTTGAAGTTGATGCTGATACTGCAGCTGCAGTTGGTGTGCCTGGTTTATTTGCAGCAGGTGAGGTAGCAGGTGGCATGCATGGTTCAAATAGATTAGGTGGTAACTCACTCTCTGATCTTTTAGTCTTTGGTAGACGAGCAGGTGCTGGCGCAGTTGATTATGTTAAACAATCACAGGCCGTAAAGGTTTCAGATACTTCAATTAAAAATGCGGCAGAGCGAATTGCAGCTCCATTTAAACGTAGCGGTGGCGAGAATCCATATACCCTTCATCAAGAACTACAGGAAATTACCCATAACTTAGTTGGCATTATTAGAACAAAGACTGAGTTAGCAGATGCCATAAATAAGATCGCTGATATAAGAAAGCGAATTGAAAATGTTTCAGTTCAAGGCGGGCGCATATTTAACCCGGGCTTTCATCTATCTTTTGATCTAGATAACATGCTATTAGTTGCAGAAAGCACAGCAAAATCTGCAATCGTTCGGGAAGAAAGCCGTGGTGGTCACACCAGGGATGATTTCCCAGTTATGAATACAAAATGGCGGGGGCTTAATAACATCTCATCCTTTAATGGCAAAGAGGTAGTAGTTAAACAGCAAGAGTTGCCATTTATGCCAAAAGAATTATTTTCACTCTTTGATGTCCATGAGTTAGAAAAATATATGAGCCAAGAAGAGATTGATAATATTTTAGAAGGGGTGAAGTAATGGCAAAAAATATAAAGCTTAAGATCTGGCGCGGTGGCCCAACTGATGGCAAATTAGAAGAAGTAAGCGTTGAGGCAAATGAGGGAGAAGTAGTACTAGATGTAATTCATCGAGTACAAGCAACCCAAATGGGTGATTTAGCAGTTAGATGGAATTGCAAAGCTGGTAAATGTGGTTCATGTTCTATGGAAATAAATGGCAAGCCGCGCCTTGCTTGTATGACTCAAGTTTCAAGTTTTAGTGAGTCTGAAACAATTACAGTGACACCACTTAGGGCTTTCCCAGTAATCAAGGATTTAGTAACAGATGTTTCATTTAATTATCGAAAAGCAATGGAGGTTGAATCCTTCACGCCCCCAGCTGATTTAAAACCGGGGCAGGCTCGAATGGAGCAGATTGATGTTGAAAGAAGCCAAGAGTTTAGAAAATGTATTGAATGTTTCTTGTGCCAAGACACCTGCCATGTAATAAGAGATCATGAAGAGAATAAGAAATCATTTGCTGGTCCTAGATTTTTTATCAGGATTGCCGAACTTGATATGCATCCATTAGATATGCTTAAAAATAGAAAGAAGAAAGCTCAAGAAGAACATGGACTTGGAATGTGTAACATTACAAAGTGTTGTACCGAGGTTTGCCCTGAACATATTCGCATTACTGATAACGCCATTATTCCTATGAAGGAGCGAGTAGTAGATGTTAAGTATGACCCAGTTAAATGGCTTGGATCCAAAATTAGAAAACGCGAAGGTATTATTTAAGAAGCTTTGCCATATACGCCTCAACCTCATCAGGATGACGAGGAAGTGCGTTACTTAGTATCTTGCAACCAGATTCTGTAACTAAAATATCATCTTCAATTCTTACGCCAATGCCGCGGTATTCCTCTGGAAACAATGTGTCATCTGGTTGAATATAAAAACCGGGCTCAACAGTTAAAATCATTCCGGGCTCTAATATCGCATCTGAGTATTGTTCTTTTCTAGCGTGAGCGCAATCGTGCACATCAATTCCTAAATGATGCCCGGAGCCATGAAACTGCCACCTTCTATGTTGGCCATTTTCGGCCTTTAGTGATTCTTCAACTGAAACTGGCAATACACCGAGTTCTGCAGCACCTTTTGCAATCTCAACCATGCAAGCATCATGGTAATCCTTAAATTTAGCGCCAGGTTTAACTGCAGCAATTCCAGCACTTTGCGCATTATAAACAATCATATAAATCTTGCGCTGTGCCTCACTAAATTTTCCACTTACTGGAAATGTTCTAGTGATATCTGCTGTGTAGTGGGATTCAACTTCAACACCAGCATCAATTAATACCAAGTCTCCTGGTAATACATCACCATCATTTTTAATCCAGTGCAGCACGCAAGCATGAGATCCTGCTGCCACAATACTTGAATAACCAAGATCATTACCCTCAAGACGTGCTCTGCCATAGAAAGCTGACTCAATTACCCGCTCACCTCTTGGAACTGAGGTAGCAGCTGGAAACACTCGCACCATATCAGCGAAGCCACGAACAGATGCGTCAACCGCTTTTTGCATCTCACCAATTTCATACTCATCTTTTACTAATCTCATTAAAGATGTAAAGTTTAAAAACTCTTTCTCTTTATCTTCACTCTCCGTAACTAGCTTGTCTAGCTTTTTATCCTCACCACGGATTATTAATGCCTCTTTCTTATCTGCAAATAACTGCTCAATAGATTCAATTTGCCTTACCTTAACTTCATACTTAATTTGGGTCTCATCTAAACTCATTCGCCGGCCAACCCAAAACTCTCCATACCTAGTGTTTTTATAAAACTCATCACTATCTCTTACAGATCTAGGGTGAATAAATAACAAATCTTCATGACCTTCTGTATTTGGCTCCATTACAAAAACAGAGTCAGGCACAGCATCTGGTGCAATAATTCCGGTAAACCAAGAAAAGGCTGAGTGAGCACGGAATGGATAATCTGAATCATTACTTCTAATCTTTAATGAACCAGCTGGAAAAACTAATCTTATTCCAGGATATTTTTTAGATAATTTCTCACGCCGTAGTTTTGTATATGGAATTGATGGGTGTGCATTAACCCCAGAAAGTGGTGATGGCGCCCAACCCTGCTTCATAAACTCACTCATCGCATCAGCGATTGGGATATCGTGAGTTCTCACTTCGAGTGCCTTTTCATTATTGTTGGAATTACTCACCGTATTCATATAGATAGCCTACTTCTCACCGATAAATTGGCTACCTCATCATTGGGCGGTAACCTTACTTCTTGTTGGAGACGTCGCATAGCCCGGTCTAGTGCGCCTCACTGCTAATGAGGTTAACCCCTAAAGGGTTTCGGAGGTTCAAATCCTCTCGTCTCCGCCAAGTTAGAATGAATTAAAATTACTACAAGTAGTAATTGGGGGAATCTTGGCAGCATATAAAATTGCGATAGTAGGTGCTGGTCCTGCTGGTTACTTCACCGCCCAAGCATTACAAAATGCGCAAACTGATGAGCTCACCTTCACCATCGATATGATCGAACGCCTTCCAACCCCATGGGGATTAGTAAGAAGTGGAGTTGCACCGGACCATCCAAAGATAAAAACTGTTTCTAAAGTATTTGAAAAGATCGCTAAAGAAAATGGCTTTAGATTATTTGCCAATGTTGAACTGGGTAAGGATATATCTTTAAAGGATTTAAGAGATCAATATGACGCAGTTGTATTAGCAACTGGCTCAGCTGCCGGGCGAAAACTTGGCATAGCGGGTGAGGATTTAGAAAATGTTTTATCCTCCGCTGATTTTGTCCCTTGGTATAACGCTCACCCAGATTTCACAAATGTAGAAGTAGATTTAAATACTGACACCGCAGTTGTTATTGGCGCGGGTAATGTGGCAATGGATATAGCCAGGATGCTGGCAATTAATCCATCAGAACTTGATTCAACTGACACAGCTGAGCATGCACTTACAAAACTTAAGCAAAGTAATATCAGGTGTGTAATTATTTGTGGCCGGCGTGGCCCAGAACATGCCGCCTTTACCGCCCCTGAACTTCGTGATCTACCAAAACTTGAAAATACTGATGTTTATATTGATGCTGATCAAATAAATCAGGCAGCCTTGCGAATTGAGCAACTAGGTGAGGTTGAGAAAGATTTAAGAAATAATCTAGAAGCTATGCGTTTGATTGCAGAGCATGATAAAAAAGGTGTTGATAGAAAACTTGAGATAAAGTTTCTAGCTAATCCAAAAGAGATTAAAGGAAACGGAAAGGTTTCTGAGGTCATTTTCACGATTAATGAGGTCAAAGATGGCAAGGTGGTTGCAACTGATAAAACATTTTCGATTAAAACAGGATTAGTAATCACTGCAATTGGTTATGACGCAGTTGAATATCAGGGAATTAAAATTGAAAAGGGGCGAATTGCTAATATTGCCGGACACGTTGAACATAATTTATATGTAACAGGCTGGGCTAAGCGGGGCCCAACCGGTGTGATTGGCACAAACAAATCAGATTCAGCAGATGTTGTGCAATTAATTATTGAAAATCTTAAAGAACCCAAGCAGAGTGAAGGAATTACTGCACTATTAAAATCTGCTCACGTTGTAATAGATCAAACTGGCTGGGAAAAAATCAACGCATCTGAAGTAATTTCAGGGGAATTAGCTGGAAAACCACGTATAAAAGAAGTTGATTGGAAGCGCTTAATAAGTTTGGGCACTTCCTAATAAATCGCTAGACTTTGAAACGCTTTACATTGCGCCCGTAGCTCAACGGATAGAGCATCTGACTACGGATCAGAAGGTTCGGGGTTCGAATCCCTGCGGGCGCACCAGAGTTCATCCAAATAAAAAAGGAGAACCTTAGATTTCTAAGCCAAGTAAGTTACGTGGGCTTGAAGTACTTTCCGCATTCTCTGGCGTGCTAATTGCCTTGCAATCTCGAGTAAATGGTGAGTTATCTAATCAAATGGGTGACTCTCTCGAAGCAGCCCTAGTTTCATTTGGTACTGGATTAATCTTTGTCTCACTAATTTCATTATTTAGAAAAGATGTCAGAGCAGGCTTTGCTGATATTTTTAAAGCAGTTAAATTAAAACAACTTCCAATGTGGCGACTAAGCGCAGGAATGTTAGGCGCCTCATTTGTGGCAATGCAAACCCATGTTGTTCCTATTGCAGGAGTTGCTTTGTTTACAGTGGCATCCCTAGCTGGTCAGACTGCAATCTCACTTTGGGTTGATCATGTTGGCTTAGCTGGCGGTATTAAATCTGTGATTTCAAAGCGGCGGGTAATTGCAGCAATTATTACGGTGGGCGCAGTAGTTATATCTACTTGGGATAGATTTGTAATGAGTGATTTTTCAATTCTTGCAATTACATTAGCTGTTTTTGCTGGTAGCTGGGTTGGCGTGCAGAGAGCGTTAAATGGTCAGATCAACTCTTTTTCAAAGAAGAGCTTTGCTACCTCACAACTTAACTTTATTACTGGCTTTAGCTTTCTAACATTTTTATTAATACTTCGCTCACTCTTTACCGATCACTCAATTATGAATCTAACCTCAGGGCCTTGGTGGATGTTCTTAGGTGGCTCAATTGGGGTTTTCTATATTGCTTTCTCAGCCGTTGCTGTGCAATATGTTGGCGTCTTAGAGTTCACACTACTTAGTGTTGGCGGAATGCTGATTGGATCATTACTACTTGATGTATTTGTGCCAACTGAAGGAACACAAATCTCACCTTACCTAATTACTGGAATATTCCTCACCTATTTAGGTGTGATAGCAAATGGTCAGTCCCGTTTTTCTCGTAAGTAATTTATTAAAGCAGAGAGTAATGAAGCGGTAATAAAAAAGGCAGCAAGTGCGTATGAAATATCTTTAACCCAAGAGATTGAACCAGAATAAAATCCTGCCAAGGTAATACCAGCTCCCCAAAGCAGGGCTCCTAATGCGTTAGCAGATAAAAATTTGTAGTAATTCATTTTTACAGTACCTGCTATTGGTGGCACAAATGTTCTAACCCATGGGATATAGCGAGCAATAACTACTGACCACCAGCCATATCTTTCATAAAAACGTTCAGATCTTTCAAGCATTTTAATCATTCGCTTAGATTTATGTTTTTCAAGGTAGGGCCGGCCTATCTTTCGACCAATTACATATCCAACTTGATCGCCGATAAATGCAGCTAAAAAAACTGCAAAAACTAAGAAGGCAATATTAATATCATCTCTAGCTGCGGCAACAAGTCCTGCGCTAAATAACAATGAGTCACCAGGTAGGAAGAAGCCGATTAATAAACCAGTTTCAACAAAGATAATGCCAGCAATAACTACATAAAATAAAAAAGGCGCAACTGGAGATAATTGTTCATTAAATGAGGCAGCAAGGTTTAACACAATCTTCTACCTCATCTTTCAAATTTTGATATTTTAAAAACTTTCGGTCTTAGTATAAAAGTAATTACACACAGTAATAAGGACTTTTACTGTTAGTTAAACAACACCATATAACCGATCTCCAGCATCTCCTAAGCCCGGGATGATGTAACCCTTCTCATTTAAGCGCTCATCGAGTGCACCCGTTACAAGTTTTAAAGATAACTTTGATGTTGCAAACGCTTTTTCAAGAACAGCAATACCCTCTGGCGCAGCTAATATACAAATTGCAGTTATATCAGTAGCACCCTTTGCTGCTAAGAACTCTATTGCGCTAACCAATGTGCCACCGGTAGCAAGCATCGGATCTAAGATATAACACTGACGATTAGTTAAATCCTCAGGTAATCTATTTGCATAAGTTGTTGCCTTTAAAGTTTTCTCATCCCGCACCATTCCCAAAAAGCCAATTTCAGCAGTTGGAATAAGACGCGACATTCCCTCTAACATGCCAAGACCTGCTCTAAGGATTGGAACTACTACAGGCTTTGGTTTAGCTAGCTGCTCACCTTGGGCCATGGCAACTGGTGTCTTAACAGTTACAGCAATTGTTTTAACTTCACGCATCGCCTCATATGCAAGTAAGGTGACAATTTCCTCAGTCAAGCGCCTAAAGGTTGGTGAATCAGTTTTCTCATCCCGCAGCACAGTTAACTTATGAGTAAGCAATGGGTGGGAGGCAATGTGGATTTTCACATAATTACTCTACAAGCAAGAGGTGCTACTACCAATTAGCGCAGATTAAAGAGAGAATAAGTGTGCTCAGAAGGTATTCATTAAGGGTTATAAAGGAGGCGTGAATCTAATGTCAGTAGATTTTGGACTCATAGCCTGGCATGAAGATGGCAGATGGGATGCTGCGCAGATCCTAACTACCCGAGATATTGGCGCAGTTATGGATTCACTTAAAGCTCAACAAACTAATGGTGGAGCAATTGCATTAATTGCAATAGAGGATGAGTTTGTAATTATCGCAAGATCACTCGGTGGATCAATGCAGATGATGATTTCAGATGTTACATACGCAATTGATTATGAGGTAGCAGCAGATCTAGTTGAGGTATTAGATCTAGAGTTCCCAGAAGAAGATGATGAATCACAACCTGGCGGTGACCTTGATTTACTAAATGATTTAGGTGTGAGTGAGATGGAACTTTTAAGCATTTTAGATGACACAGAGTTATATCCAGATGAGCAATTAGAGGCGATTGCAAATCGATTAGGTTTTGGTGAACAATTTAATCAGGTGATTGAAAGTAATTAGTGAACTACCAATCGTTAATGCAGCAGGTGATATCTCTTGCACGTGAAGTTAAATCCTCAGGTGATGTGCCAGTGGGCGCTTTAATTGTTAATGAGGTGGGTGAAATAGTTAGTTCTGGAAAAAATGAGCGCGAAAAAGATAATGATCCAACTGCTCACGCAGAGATCCTGGCAATAAGAAGAGCTGGTGAAAAACTAGATAGCTGGCGACTTGATGATTTAACTTTAATAGTCACTCTTGAGCCATGTGTGATGTGCGCTGGCGCGATACTACAATCTAGGATAAAAAGATTAGTATTTGGCGCCTTTGATCAAAAAGCTGGCGCAGTCGGTTCTTCACTCGATGTAATCAGAGATGTGCGAGCACTTAGCAAAGTTGAGGTTGTAAGTGGAGTACTAGAGGATGAATGTGCGAAATTACTTACTGATTTTTTTGCAACAAAGCGTTAAATAACAATTTCATATGATGGATTTAAAATAACTAATTGACCGTTATTCTCACCCACCATACCTTCGGCTCGCATTTCAGAACCAACTTCAAGACCTGAAATTTCACGCCTTCCTAAAAACTGTAATGTAACGCCACCGCTTTCATCCCAGATCTCAACTTCAACTAATGGGGAGGAATCAGAGGGAGCAGCCTTAATTGAGTTAACTTTTCCTTGAACGTGGGCCCTCATGCGCCAAGTAATGCTACTAATTGGCGTCATATTTTCTGCGTAGTGACTAATTGGTTCACTTTTCTTAACCACGGTATCTGTTTTAGTAAAGGCACTTTGCGCCCTAATTGGCTGTTCGTTTTTAGCAGTATTTGTTTTACTCTCGTTATGAATTGATAAAATACGGCCAGAGATAATTTTTTGCACATCAAATGGAATAATTGTCGCAACTACTTTAGGTAGTTGTGAGATTGGTCCTGCGATAGTTTCAGCAGTTTGATCATGTAATAGTCTTCCCAAAAACTTTGAATACGCCCGCCGTGGCAAAAGCAGAGTTAGCTCCACATTATTAGATGCGGTAACAATAGTTGCATAATCCACAACTGAGTTTGCCAATCTTCTATCTGGGCAATCAATGAGTTGAAGTGAAATATCATCAAAAGCTGGATTCTCTGCCCAAGCTTTAGCCAATCTGGCAGCTCTTAAATCATCTATTACAAAATGAACTGCATTTAAATTACGCGGATTTAAACTTCTGGCATATCTAACTGCGCCAACTGTGGCAATATCAATTCGATCAACTAAGACTGTTACATCATGTCTTGTAATAGAGGTTGCTCTAGAGTCCTTACTTGAAAGTAGTAGTGCTTTACTCTCTTGGGCATATCGATCATTAAATTTAAGCATAATTACAGCCACAATGGGTGTGCCAATAACTACTAACCAAGTACCTTCTGCAAACTTCACTGAGGATAAAATAATTACAGTAAGTAGTGAAATTAATCCAGATGTTAGATGTAAATAGTATTTAGCGCCTTGATTTTTAGTTTTCTTTGCCATGCCAAGTCCGGTTAAAGTAAAGCCAATAAAGACTGCTAATGCATAAATAGCAGCTAGCGCTGTAATAGATGCACCAGAGGCAATAACTAATAGGCCAGCAGATCCTGAGATAAAAATAATTCCGTTTGAAAATGCTAACCGGTGTCCACGCTTAGTTAACTGCTTTGGTAAAAAGCCATCTGCCGCCACAATATTGACCATATTTGGAAAGGCGTTAAAGCAGGTATTAGCACCAGCAAATAAAATAAAGGTAGTTGAAGCCTGCACGAAATAGTAAAAACTTTGGCCAAAAACTGAATCACCTAGGGCTGCTTGGGCAACAAGTGAGATAACAGTAGGTGTGCCAGATTCATAAGGAATTGCTACTACCTGATACGCCAGCCAGGCAATACCAGTGATTAAAGTGGCAAGGACTGCGCTCATTATCATTAAAGTTTTTCTAGCATTATTGTGTTCAGGCTCTTTAAATAATGCCACGCTATCTGAAATAGCTTCTAACCCAGTAAGGGAAGCACTGCCATTGGCAAATGCTTTTAACACTAAAAGAATTGCTGCCAAACTTAATAATCCTTGGGGCTCACCTAGAGCGATTAAGCCAGGAGTATCTGTTGGGTATGGCATTAGATCAGAATTTAAATTACGCCAAATTCCAAATACAAAAACTATAAACATAGAAAAAATAAAAAGATATGAGGGTAGTACAAAGATAATCCCGGCTTCCTTTACCCCCCGTAAATTTATATAGGTGAGCACAGTAATAATGCCAAGAGTTAATAAAACTTTATTATCTGATAACTCAGGAATAGCTGAGACGATAGCTGCAACACCTGCTGCAGTTTGAATAGCAACTGTGATTATGTAACCAAAAATTAACTCTACGGCTGCAATCTGGGAGATTACTTTGCCAAAATTTTCTCTAGCTACTACGTATGCACCACCACTTTTAGTATAGGTATTTATGACATCTCGGTAGGAAAAAGTAATAACTAATAAAATTATTAAAATCAGCCCAACAAGGGGCGTGAAAATAGTAAAAGCGGCAAGACCAAAAGCTGGTATTAGGGCAACTAATATCTGCTCACCACCATAGGCACTAGATGAAATGCAATCTGAAGACAAGATGCCAAAAGCATTCCTTTTAGGTAATCGTTGCTCATTTAAATCATGGCGATTTATTGGTTTACCTAGTAGTTTGACCTTTAATTTATATAAAAATGAGTCTTTAAGGTGTGCGTGCTCAGTTAACACCTTAGGAGTAGGTGCGTTATCACTCCAAGACTTTGGCACTTTTTTAAACACACTCCTATACGAAGTTAGATCCTAAGTATACGCCTGTTTTTATGCGAGATTTTTTAAGCACACGCAGTAAGCGTATGCTTATCTTTATGCAGTTAAAGACGCAGCTTTATATTGATGGTAAATGGGTTGATGGAACATCTACCATCCCAGTTACTGATCCAAGTAATGAATCAATCATTGCAAATGTTTCAGTTGCAACAGATGCTCAATGCGCTCTGGCAGTGGACGCAGCTTCTAGTGCTTTTAAAACTTGGCCTAAAACTGCTCCTCGCCTTCGTGGTGAAATATTACGTAAAGCATTTGAAATTATGGTGGCAGAGGCAGATCGTCTTGCTGAAATTATCTCTAAAGAAAATGGCAAAGTTTTAACTGATGCTAAGGGTGAAATTTTATACGCCGCAGAATTCTTCCGTTGGTTTTCAGAGGAGGCAGTTCGAATAAATGGTGAGTTTAGAACTGCGCCAAGTGGAGATAAAAGAATTTTAGTTACCAAGCAACCAGTTGGAGTTTCATTATTAATTACGCCATGGAATTTTCCAGCTGCTATGGCAACTAGAAAGATTGGCCCAGCCCTGGCTGCTGGTTGCACCGTAATTTTAAAACCAGCTGGTGAGACGCCACTGACCGCTATGGCAATTGTTGAGATATTAGAGCGTGCCGGAGTACCCGCCGGTGTTGTTAATTTAATTCTGCCAGTGCCATCAGGACCCGGGATAGCCAAAATTTTAAAAGATCCACGAGTTGTAAATCTTTCATTTACTGGTTCAACTGAAGTAGGCAGAGTCTTACTTAAAGAGGCAGCTGATCAAGTGATCCGTTGCTCAATGGAGCTAGGTGGTAACGCACCATTTTTAGTTCTAGCAGATGCCAATGTTGATGACGCAGTTGCCGGAGCCATGTTGGCCAAGATGAGAAATGGTGGCGCAGCTTGCACAGCTGCAAACCGCTTTTATGTTGCTAAAGAGGTTGCTGCTGAGTTTACTGAAAAATTAACTAAAGCTATGGGCGCGTTAAAACTTGCCCCAGGACTTGAGACAGGCGCCCAACTCGGCGCAAGTGTTTCAGTTAAAGAACGCAATAAAATTGCCCAATTAGTAGATGATTCAGTTACAAATGGTGCAAAAATTAACGTTGGTGGTAAATCTATTGATGGCAGTGGCGCTTTTTACCCAGCCACAGTACTTACAGTAAGTAAAGATAATCCAATATTAAAACAGGAGATCTTTGGCCCAGTAGCTCCAATTGTTATTACATCATCTGATGAGGAAGCGATCACTCTTGCAAATGCCACAGAGTTTGGTCTTATTGCCTATGTTTATTCATCTGATTTAAAGAGGGCGATACGAACAGCAGAGGCACTTGAATCTGGAATGGTTGCGATTAATAAAGGTGTTATCTCAGATCCTGCCGCGCCTTTTGGTGGGTTTAAACAATCAGGACTAGGACGCGAAGGTGGCTTCGCTGGTATTGAGGAATTTTTAGAGACTAAATATATTGGAGTTGAAATTTAGTCTCTAAAGAGTAATTTACTTTTTTAACTTATAGCCCTTAGGGCACTTTGGATTATCACCACTTACTTTTTTACTAGTTTTACCTTTAGCGCAAATAATTCGATTTTTAGTGGGTGACTTGGGAGATGCGGTAGGAAATGCGGTAGGAGATGCGGTAGGAGATGGGCGAGGTTCCACCACGCCTTCTTGAAGGACTATAAACGCTTGTTTAATAATACCTGAAGCTAATCTAGACTCAGTCGCAACAGTTGAATATGAAAGTACACAATTTCCAGTTAAATACATTGTCAGTACATTTCCAAACGCCGAACAGACTGTAGGAGTATCTGATACTGGAGATACCTCTGCACCGTCTAATGTAATTACCGAGCGGGAAATAGTTTTTGGGAATTCTGTTACCAGTTGAGTTGGAATTGTGGGGAGATTTAAATTGACTTTGTTTCGCTCAGGAAGTATTTCTACATTTAAAAAAAGCTCTTTTGCAACGAAATCAGTTGTTTTTTGCGTAAACACTTTAAATTGACAATCTCCAGTCGAAATAAAGTTCAAAATAGATGAATTGACTGAGCAAGTTAATGGGGTTAAGGAGGTAATCTGAAGTGAAGTGCGATTAGTGCGTAGCTGAAAAAAATCTTTCGGATCGTATGACTCTTTAACTCTCCATATCGGCCTCATCATTGGAAAAATAGTCGGCTTTCCATCTTCAAAGTAACTGTTTGCGGGATGTGAAGGTCCCACAAATGTCTGAAAATCAAATGAAAGATTACCGAGGCGTCTAATGAGTAATCCTGCCTCGGCACCCACAAAATCTCTAAACGGCGGTGGCGTAAAGGTAGAAGACTTTGGTACAAAGTTTGGTGAATCTAGAATCGGGTTTGCCGTAACAGAGTCAGATGAGAATATCCAAACGCCTGGAAAAATAGTCGGATCTAATTTAAGTGATCCTTTGAAATTTACAATAGTTAAACTTGAATTGATAGGTGATTCAGTTCTAAATAACTTTGTGCTGTAAATGAAATTCGCACCATAAGTGGAGTTTTCCAAATAAACATCAATGCTTTGATTTGAAATACCACTTGGGTGTGTAACTGTCAGTAAAATTTCTACCTCGGTATTTTCAGAAGAGAGTTCAATTTCAGTTGGCGTGAATGTAAATGACTTTAAAATAGGCTTCTGCCATGAAGTCTCACTTGCAGTTGTGAAAGAATTTCCTGAAATACAAGCAACTAAAATTATGAAAACAAGTAGAGTTACTCGAGACTTCATATTAACTCCCCCTTAGGACCATTGCAGTTTAGTGATGAACTATGAGAAAATGCAGTCTGGCGGAGGATGAGGGATTTGAACCCTCGGTAGGTCACCCTACACACGCTTTCCAAGCGTGCGCACTCGGCCGCTATGCGAATCCTCCAGTATTACTTGAAGGATAAGAGTATCGGTGCAACTTACTATGATTTACCTTTAGATCCCCCGTGCGGCACTTGGGTGCCGAACTCCCCCAGGGCAGGAATGCAGCAAGGGTAGGTAATTTTTAGTGGGTGTGCGGGGGATCCTTATTTTTATCCAATTAAAGATGGGAGGCGATAAATGTCATTAGCTTTATATCGTAAATATCGCCCATCTATTTTTGCTGATGTTATTGGCCAAGAGCATGTAACAACTCCACTTAGTAACGCACTTGAATCAGGAAAGATTCACCATGCGTATTTATTTAGTGGCCCAAGAGGTTGTGGTAAAACTTCTAGTGCTCGGATTATGGCAAGATCTTTAAATTGCGAGAAAGGACCAACACCTAATCCGTGTGGCATTTGCCAATCATGTAAGGATCTAGTTGCAAATGGACCTGGCTCATTAGATGTAATTGAATTAGATGCTGCAACACATGGCTTAGTAGATGATGCTAGAGATCTGCGGGATAAAGCTTTTTTCGCGCCAGTCTCCTCAAGATATAAAATTTATATTATTGATGAGGCTCATCAACTTGGGCCTGGGGCGGCGAACGCGTTACTTAAAGTAGTTGAAGAACCACCTGCTCATGTACTTTTTATATTTGCCACAACTGAACCAGATAAATTAATTTCAACAATTAGGTCAAGGACTCACCACTATCCGTTTAGATTAGTTCCACCGGTAATTCTAAATTTACATCTTGAAAAGATCTGCGCATCAGAAGGTATTAAGGTTGCTAAAGGTGTTATTTCATTAGTAGTTAGAGCTTCAGGTGGTTCAGTAAGAGATAGCCTTTCTATACTTGGTCAATTACTAGCGGGTGCTGGCAGTGATGGTGTTACATATGAAATTGCCGTTGCATTGCTTGGTTATACAGATAGTGCACTAATTGATGAAGCACTTGATGCCATAGCTGCTCAAGACAGCGCTTCTTTATTTACAACCATTGATCGAGTAATTGAATCAGGACAAGATCCAAAGCGATTTGCCTCAGACCTACTTGAGCGAATGAGAGATTTAATTATTGTTGGAGCATCTGATGAAAATAACTCAGCAATTCTAATTTCTCTGCCAACTGATCAACTAGATCGAATTCGCACCCAAGCAAAATTAATTGGAATTGCAACCCTGATTAGATCAGCAGATTTAATTGCGCAAGGACTTACTCAAATGAGGGGCGCCACCCCGCCAAGATTAATTTTAGAGTTAATTTGTGGGCAAATGATGCTGCCAACTGGTGATAATGTGAATATAACTGCCCGGATTGAAAAGCTTGAGAAAAGCTCATCTTTAATTACGCCATCTCACCCAACCCAACTGGCTGTTATACAAAGTGCGCCTATTAAAGAAGCTAAACCTGTTAAAGAGGTAGTTGATAAAGTAGTTGAAAGTAAGCCTATTGAAAATAAACCAGCTTCAAACAAACCTAGCGGAAGTATTGATATTACTTCCCTTCGCAGGATGTGGCCACAAGTAATTGATTCGGTTAAAGGCAAGCGCCGTCTCACCTGGTCATTACTAGCAACTAGCGCGCAGATTCTTTCATTAGATGATGAGAACATAACAATTGGCATTGTTAATTCAGGAGCGAAGGATTCATTTGTTAGATCAGAAAGTGACGTAATTTTATCTGATGCTTTTGAAGAGGTAACAGGAGTTAGGCGAAAGATTCTTGCAACAGTTGATTCATCCGTTACCACTACAACTATGACCAGAAATGATGAGGATCCTGGCGATAAAGATATGCTCTCAGGTGCTGATCTATTAGCAAGTAAATTAGGCGCTAAGGTTATTGCTGAATCAAATTAGCTTTTAGGTACAAGTTTTGTAAGCTCACTTACAATATTTGTTTTACTTTTCAATGGAGCTAACATACTAATTATTTTCTTTATTGATTCAAAATCACCCACAATTACAAGGTTATTTCCTAGTTTTAACCAATTATCTGTATCATATTTATCAAATTTACTTGCTGCAATTCTTGATCTAATTGCAGAGTCATAAAATTCTGCCCGCTCATAAACTTGTGCAGTATAAATGATTGACTCATATGATTTTTCATCTGAATCTAATGCTATTTGTAATTGTTGCCGAGCAAGTTCTAATTCATTAACTTGAACTAAAACATCAGCTGCTAAAATTCTATAATTAATTTCTGATGGCTTTGCATTAACTGCATTAAGTGCGTAATTCTTTTTCGCCTCAACATATCTAGGGTCAGTCAAGATACCTTTTAAATTATTGGCCATTTTTATGTTGTATTCAGCTTTCCATACAGGAGTTAGCCAGCTGAGTGAAAGTATTACGGCAATAATTGCAATTAAACTCGGGACCATTGTGGAAATCTTAAAATTATTATTCCACTTATTTACATAAGTGTATTGGCGCTGACCCCGCAATGCGATTAGCTCATTATTAAAGCCAAGTGCAACTATTGCCCCGGATAGAACCCAACCTAATGCTGCTATAGAGACCTGATCTATAGACACTAGAGCTTGGCCTTGGTAGGCAATCCATGTTGAAAATAGCGCGGTAAAAATACTTCGATCTTTTCCGGTGAATTTCTTAATTCCTTTAGTAGCCGCAAACAACACCATTGCAATGGTAAATACATATGCAAGTAAAAGAAATATGCCACCAGTTGCAAGGAATTGAAGAAAAGTGTTGTGAGCATAATATGCAACAGAGCTTGGACCAAGTCTAAAGGCTGCATCTGCGTCTCGGAAAATTCGATAGTTATCACCATAGCGATCAATACCGATACCGGTGAATTTATCAGAGCTAAACATTTTCCACGCAGCTCTGTAGTAATCACCACGGTAGGAAGTGGAAGCCTGGTAAACATATTTAGTGAGTGGTCCTATTTGAAGTAAACCAATCAATCCCAATATAAGCACAGTTATATAGGAGGTAAAGTATGTAATTGTATATTTTTTATTTGATGTAAAATATTTAAAGCCAAGAAAGAGAAATATTCCAAGAATTGCAATAAAAATTCCCTGTGAAGATTTTGATATATAAGTTACATATAGCTCAAAAACTAAAATTCCAAGAAATAAAAATTTAAACCTAAGGTCAGTGATTTCTAAAATTTTCCATACCAGCGCAATGGTTGTTAATCCAATGAAAGCAGAGGCAAAGTTTGAGTTACCCAAGGTTGCAATAACTGGAAGACCAGTATCTGCGTAATTTAGAAAATCAATCCCGTTATATTGGAGAAATCCATACAAAGATGTAATAGCGCCAAGCAATATCAAAAGGTTTAGTAATTTAGACACAGCTAATGTGCTAAATGAGAAAGCTGCAAGTAAGAATAAGACAATAAAGCACAGATATTGAATCCAGCCATTATTTCTGCCATATTTTCCAAAAAAAGCTATATATTTCTGATCTGTTGCAAGAGCAAGCAAAAGCATTATAAATATAAAAACTATTGGTGGTAGTGTGCTTTTCCAGTTCTTTTTTTCCAGAACCCCAAATTTAGGATTAAGTAAACAAGATAATCCAAGAGCAGCCCCAATGAAAAGCACTGAATATTTAGGTGTATTAGTAGTGTCATAAAAAGGTGAAAATACGAACAAGACCATTAAAGTGATAGTGGACAGGAGTATCAACTGAGCACGCTTTTGCAAAAACAGCATGGTCATCTCCTATAAATGGACTTTCACAATTATAGGCTAGGGATGAGTAAAAAATACCCAAATAACCTTTATGATAACTTCATACTATCTGCCGCTTACCGACACTATCTTGGGGGTATACTTTCCTAATCGCCTAAAATAAGTGTAGCAATAAAGTTATTAAGGAGTCTAACTAAGTATCACCTTAGTGACATTAATATGTATGAAGGAATAATCCAAGATTTAATTGATGAGCTAGGCAGACTTCCTGGCGTTGGCCCTAAGAGCGCCCAGCGAATTGCTTTTCACATCATTGCTTCAGATCGAGTGGATGTGACACGTCTTGCAGAAGTTTTAAAAACTGTTAAAGAGCGAGTTAAGTTCTGCACTACCTGTGGCAATATCTCTGAGGAGGATCTATGCAGAATATGTCGGGATCCAAGGAGGGATAACACATCTATTTGTGTAGTTGAAGAAAGTAAAGATGTTATTGCAATTGAGAAAACTAGAGAATTTAAAGGCAAGTATCATGTGTTGGGCGGTGCTATCTCACCGATAGATGGCATAGGGCCAGAGAATCTTCGAATCAAAGAGCTAATGAGCAGATTAGCTGCAACTGAGATTAGTGAAATTATTATTGCAACTGATCCAAACCTTGAAGGTGAAGCAACTGCTACCTATCTGACTAGATTAATTAAGCCACTTGGGATCAAAGTTTCTCGTCTTGCCTCAGGACTTCCAGTAGGGGGAGATCTTGAGTACGCCGATGAGATCACACTTGGAAGAGCTTTTGAAGGGCGAAGAAGCTACGATAACTAGATTATCTCAACATATAAGATAATTAAGCGTCTTACTATCTGAGATAATTCCCTTTTTTCCATATCCATGCTCCACACTTAACCCATGGGCTTAATAGTGCAAAAGTTTGGCGGCTCCTCCGTTGCAGATGCTGAAGGGCTTAAGCGCGTTGCCAGCCGAATAGTTGCCACCAAAAAAAGCGGGCATCAGGTTGTAGTTGTGGTCTCAGCAATGGGTGACACCACTGATGAATTAATTGAGTTAGCTAATCAAGTATCTCCACTTCCTAATGGACGTGAGTTAGATATGTTACTTACAGCGGGTGAGCGAATCTCAATGGCGCTCCTTGCTATGGCAATTTCAAATTTAGGACATGAAGCAAGATCATTTACTGGCAGCCAAGCCGGAATTATCACAACTTCAACACATGGTAAGGCGCGAGTTATTGATGTAACACCTGGTCGAATTCAAGAAGCACTTAAAGAGGGCGCCATTGCAATTGTTGCAGGCTTTCAAGGTGTATCACAAGATACAAATGATGTGACAACTTTAGGACGAGGCGGCTCTGACACAACTGCTGTGGCGCTCGCTGCAGCCCTTGAAGCAGATGTTTGTGAGATCTATACAGATGTAGATGGCATCTTCTCTGCTGATCCAAGAGTTGTGCCGCAGGCACGAAAACTTTCAACAGTTACATATGATGAAATGCTTGAGCTAGCAGCAAGTGGAGCCAAAGTATTACATCTACGTTGTGTTGAATATGCACGCCGTTATGAGTTACCAATTCATGTTAGATCATCTTTTTCCAACAAAGAAGGAACCTGGGTGGTTAAGGATCATCCTGAAGGAGGCGAAATGGAAGCAGCAATAATCGCAGGAATAGCACATGATAAAAGTGAGGCAAAGGTGACCATTGTTGGTGTGCCAGATAGAGCTGGTATGGCAGCTGCCATATTTCAAGCTATTGCCGACGCTGACATAAACATCGACATGATTGTGCAAAACGTGTCAGCAGCAGCAACTGGCTTAACTGATATCTCATTCACACTACCTAAAACTGAAGGTGCTGATGCAACTGCAGTTTTAAAACGCATTCAAGGTGAGATTGGTTTTGCATCCCTTCAATACGATGATCAGATCGGTAAATTATCTTTAATTGGCGCTGGTATGAGAAGTCATCCAGGAGTAACTGCCACTTTCTTTGCTTGTTTATCAGAGGCTGGCGTAAATATTGAGATGATTTCAACCTCTGAAATTCGCATCTCAATTGTTTGCCGTTCAAGTGATTTAGATAAAGGGGTTAAAGCAGCTCACACCGCATTTGATTTAGATGCAGATCAAATTGAAGCTGTTGTATATGGCGGCAGTGGGCGATGAGTAAAAAACCTTCACTTGCTGTAGTTGGCGCAACCGGCGCTGTTGGAACAGTAATGCTAGATATTTTATCTAAGCGTAAAGATGTTTATGGTGAGATTAGATTAATTGCCTCAGCCCGTAGTGCTGGTAAAAAACTTACCTGCCGTGGTCAAGAGTTAACTGTTGTGGCATTAACACCTGAGGCGTTTGAAGGAATTGATATTGCAATGTTTGATGTGCCAGATGAGGTTTCTAAAGAGTGGGCGCCAATTGCAGTAGGTAAAGGCTGCGTAGTAGTAGATAACTCAGGAGCCTTTCGAATGGATAAAGATGTTCCACTAGTTGTGCCTGAAGTAAATCCAGATCAGGTAAAAAACAGAAGCAAAGGAATTATTTCAAACCCAAACTGCACAACTCTTTCTATGATCGTTGCTATGGGCGCACTTCATAAACAATATGGCTTAAAAGAATTAGTAGTTGCAAGCTATCAAGCAGCATCAGGTGCGGGCCAATCTGGAATTGATACGCTGCGTGATCAAATAAGTAAGGTAGCAAACACATCAGTTGGCGATACGGCCGGTGATATTCACAAAGTAATTTCAGATCATGGACCTTTTCCAGCACCCCTTGCCTTAAATGTTATTCCTTGGGCAGGTTCATTAAAAGAGGATGGTTATTCATCTGAGGAGCTAAAAGTTAGAAATGAATCTAGGAAAATATTAGGTCTTGCTAATTTAAAAGTATCTGTCACCTGTGTTCGAGTTCCAGTACTAACAACTCACTCACTAGCTGTGCATGCAATCTTTGAAAAGGAAGTATCTAGGCAGGTAGCCCAAGATGTGCTTAAAAATGCTGCCGGAGTTGAGTTAGTCGATGATCCAGAAAATCATAAGTTTCCAACCCCAGCAGATGTAGTTGGAACTGATCCAACTTGGGTAGGTCGGGTTAGAAAATCACTCGATGATGCAAATGCGCTAGATCTATTTGTTTGCGGGGATAATCTTCGAAAAGGCGCCGCCCTTAATACTGCTCAGATAGCGGAGTTAGTAGCAGCAGAGTTTTAATTAAGCAGTTAAGGTAATAAGTGAAACTTCAGGTGAGCATGCAAATCTAATTGGTGCAAACGGGCTCATTCCAATACCTGCTGAAACATTAAGCCAAGGCTCATTATTTACTCTGGTAACTCCACGTGATCTCCAATTTTCTAAATCACAATTTGTTGTAAGAGATCTACTTCCGTCTAACCAGGGCAATCTCACCTGTCCACCATGAGTATGTCCTGCAAAGATTAGATCTAATTTATCTTGTGCCATCGCAGCAAGTACTCGCTCATATGGAGCATGAGTTACACCGAGTGAAATATCAGCACTTTTACTCACCGCGCCTTCTACTAACGGATAGTTATCTAACTCAAGATGAGCATCATCTGTGCCACGAGCTTCAACCATGACTTCATTCACCTTTATTTTCACTTTATTGTGGTTTAAATCTTTCCAGCCTCTGCTGATTAATTTTTTTTGTAAACTCTGCCAAGGCAATTTGTTACCAAGTTTTCGCTCGCCGTGATCTTTTTTTAGATAGGAAAATGGATTTTTAAACTTTGGTCCGTAATAGTCATTTGAACCAAATACAAAAAAACCAGGTAGATCAAGTAATTCATCTAAGGCATTAATGACTGGCCCAACTGCATCTTTATGGGCTAGAAAATCACCGGTTGTGATAACTAAATCTGGTTTTAAATTGATAAAGCTTTTAATATCCGCGATCTTACGTTTTTGGCCTGGGCGCAGATGAAGGTCAGAAAAGTGCAAAATACTGATATCACTAGACCCTTTTGGAAGTAGGGGCAGGATAGATCTTTGTACTTTATATGCCATAGGCATGAGAAGATACCGCTATGGGACTAAAAGAAAAACTACAAACAGATTTAACCGATGCGATTCGCGCACGGGATGAGGTTAAAAGCGGAACTATCCGTATGTTATTAGCTGCAATAACAAATGAAGAGGTTGCTGGTAAGGCGGCCAAAGTTTTAGTAGATGCTGAAATAATTACTGTTTTATCACGTGAGGCAAAAAAACGCCGTGAGGCAGTTGAGGCATACACCCAAGCAAAAAGAGATGATCTTGCCAATAAAGAAAAAGCTGAAGCAGCGGTAATCGCACTTTATCTACCAGAGCAGTTAAGTGAGGCTGATATTAAGAAGTTAATAACGGAGGCAATCACTGAAACAAATGCTTCAGGTCCTGCTGGGATGGGATTAGTCATGAAGGTATTACAACCTAAGATTGCTGGAAAAGCAGATGGTGGGTTAGTTTCAGCTCTAGTTAAAGCAGCCCTTGCCCAATAATTTTAAATAACAGATAAAGGAAGAAGTAGATATGAAGTATGAATATGTAACTGTTCCACTACTTACCCATGCAACTAAACAAATCCTAGATACCTGGGGCTCTGATGGTTGGGAGTTAGTACAAGTAATTCCAGCCCCTGGCGGTGGGGATCAATTAGTTGCCTATATGAAGAGAGAGATTAAATGAGTTTAAAAGAAAAAATAGAGTCCCTTGGTTTAACTCTGCCAGTTGCTGCCCTACCAATTGCGGCGTATGTGCCAGCAGTTAAAACTGGTAATTTAGTTTTTGTTGCAGGACAACTTCCATTAGTTGATGGCAAGATTGTTAAAGAGGGCAAAGTTGGTAAAGAGGTAACTCCTGAGGAAGCCAAAGAGATGGCGCAGGTTTGTGCACTAAACGCATTAGCTGCTATTACTTTAGTTGCAGATATCGATCAGATAGAGCGAATTATTCGAGTCGGTGGATTTGTTAATGGTATTCCTGGTTTTTTTGCAATCCCGCCAATTATTAACGGTGCTAGTGAGTTATTTATTAAATTATTTGGTGAAGTAAATGGTAAACATGCTAGAACTGCAATTGGTGTGGCAGAGCTACCACTTAATGCCCCAGTTGAGGTAGAGGTTTTAGTTCAACTTAAATCTTAACGACCTCGTTTAGATAATCTTTCATAATCTAAAACAATTACTGCTCTTGGCTCAAGCTTTACCCAACCACGGGTTGCAAAATCAGCTAATGCCTTATTAACAGTCTCTCTAGATGCTCCGACTAATTGAGCTAACTCCTCTTGGGTTAGATCATGGTTAACATGTAGCCCATCATCTTTTTGTGTGCCAAATCTTTCACTTAACTCAATAATTGCTTTAGCAACTCTGCCTGGCACATCAGCAAAGACTAAATCAGATAAAACTTCATTTGCTTTACGAAGACGTTGAGCTAGTCGTCTTAGTAATTGCAGAGCAACTTGTGGGTGCTCTTTCACTAAACCTATTACCTGATCATGAGCTAATGCTAAAAGTTTTGAATCAACTACCGCAGTTGCAGTTGCAGTTCTTGGCCCTGGATCAAAGAGTGATAACTCACCAAACATATCCCCCGGCCCTAGTATTGAAAGTAAGTTCTCTCGGCCATCATTTGAATAAGTTCCTAATTTTAATTTACCGGAAATGACCACAAATAATCTATCTCCAGCATCACCCTCTTTAAATATAACTTGCCCTTTTGTAACTTTAATTGCAGTCATAGAAGCACGCAGGCTGGCGGCGGAAACTTCATCAATGGCAGTAAAAATTGGCGCCCGTCTTACCGCTTCTTCTTCATCTTTTTGTGACATGTGGGGATAATACAACTTTAAGCAAGCACACGCTAATGAGCGTAATCTTGGCAAATGCGAGAGAGTAGTGTGAACAAAAAAATTAGGGCTAAAGCGATCTATCGTGTGCTGACAAAGAGTTATCCAAATGTTAGATGTGAGTTAGATTATACAAATCCCTTTCAACTATTAGTTGCAACAGTTTTATCTGCCCAATGCACCGACAAACGGGTAAATCAAACAACGCCCGCTTTGTTTAAAAAATATAACACAATTAAAAAGATGGCTACAGCTGATAGAAGTGATCTTGAAAGATTAATAAAATCAACTGGATTTTTTAGAGCAAAGGCAAAAAATATTAAATCCTTAAGTCAAAAGATTCTAATTGATTTTAATGGCAAAGTTCCAGAAAACTTAGAGGATTTAATTACCTTACCTGGTGTTGGAAGAAAGACGGCTAATGTGGTTTTAGGCCATGCCTTTGGCATCCCAGGGATAACTGTTGACACACATTTTGGTAGATTAAGTAGAAGATTTGGTTGGAGTAAAGAAAATAATCCAGTAAAGGTTGAGTTTGAAGTTGGTGAACTAATTACTAGAAAAGAATGGACAAATTTGTCGCAGCGCCTAATTTGGCATGGCCGGCGGGTGTGCCACTCACGTAAGCCAGCATGTGGTGCCTGTGGATTGGCTAAGTTATGCCCATCATTTGGAATTGGTGAGAGTGATCCAATTAAAGCAAAGCGTTTAGTTAAAGTGGAGGCAGATTTTAGGTGAGAAAATTTTCTGTGTTTGTTATTACAGCATTATTACTAAGTGGTTGCTCTACTGGTGAGCAGTCACAAACTACTGCATTAGGTGTTATTCCAAACTGTGATCAGATCGATATAAGCAAAGAGACTAGTAAAGAACTCAAATTGTCCTGTCTAGATGGCTCATCAGAAATTAATTACCACAGCATTAAAGGACCAATAGTTATTAACGTTTGGGCCTCTTGGTGCACGGGGTGTAAAGAGGAGATGCCTTACTTTGTTGATCTTTATGCAAACCCAATATTTAAAAGTGGTGAGATTAAATTACTTGGTATTGATGTTGATGAGAAAAATGCTGATAGTGGGCCAAATTTTATTAAATCTCATGGCATGAGCTGGCCTCACTTAGAAGACACAGATAGCAGGTCAAAGTTGGTATTTGGCCCAGGAGTTCCTGTCACTTACTTTCTAGATAAAAGTGGCATAGTTATTCATAAACACATAGGCGCCTATCGATCTAAAAGCCAGCTTTATGAAGCAGTTGAAAAGTATTTTAAGGTCAAACTTTGAGGACATTTGATTTATTAGTTCTCCTAGCTCTTCTAATTACTGCATACGGCGGCTTTAAAAATGGTTTTATCCAAACAGTATTTAAAACTGTTGGTTATATCGCAGGCGGTGTAGCAGGGGTTGCTATTGCAGTAGAGGTAATGAGTACGTGGAGTAATAATATTGCTAAGGCAGCGGGTGCAATAATACTAATTTTATTATTTGCAACGATTGGTGAGTTTATTTTGGGTAAAATTGGTCTAGGTTTTAGAAAAGTACTTTTTATCTCTCCATTAAAGCTACTTGACTCATTACTCGGCGCCATACTTGCCACAATTCGTGCTGTGTTTATTGTGTATTTACTCTCTGTAATTTTAATTGCGACGCCTTGGAGTATTGGTGATAAATATATTTCTAACTCTCAGTTTTATACCTACACAGACTCACATCTACCAAAGGTAGTAACTGAGCTTAAAACATATGGTGATAAATTATTTAAGCAGATCAACTAGTCTTCTGATTTACCACTTTGTAGGCCTTCAGAGATCAACTTCATAACATTTGGATCAGCCAAAGTAGTTGAGTCACCTACTGCTCGGTTTTCTGCAACATCCTTTAATAACCTTCGCATTATCTTGCCACTTCTTGTCTTTGGCAGCTCAGCAACGACCATGATCTGCCTTGGCTTTGCAATTGCGCCTATTTCTTTTGCAACATGATCTCTTAATTGCTTAACTAAGGTGTCACCCTTAGCTGCCTCTATTCCACCGCGCAAAATAACAAATGCAACAATGCCTTGCCCAGTCATCTCATCCTTAGCACCAACTACTGCAGCCTCTGCAACTGCTTCATGAGAAACTAACGCCGACTCTACTTCAGTTGTTGAGATTCGGTGTCCTGAAACATTCATAACATCATCTACTCGACCAAGTAACCAGATAGCGCCATCTTTATCTAACTTAGCGCCATCTCCGGCAAAATATAAATTATTAAATCTTGACCAGTATGTATCTTTATAACGTACTGGCTCTTTCCAAATACCACGCATCATTGATGGCCAAGGCTGCGTTAGTACTAAGTAACCACCACGACCATTACCAACCGCATTACCTTCATCATCTACTACTTCAGCGCCAATTCCAGGAAGAGCCTTCATAGCACTACCTGGTTTAGTTGCAGTTACTCCCGGTAATGGTGAGATCATGATTGCGCCAGTCTCTGTTTGCCACCATGTGTCAACAATTGGGCAATTATTTTTACCAATTACTTCTCGATACCACATCCAAGCTTCTGGGTTAATTGGTTCACCAACTGAACCAAGAAGGCGAAGAGATGAAAGATTAGATCCATTTGGATACTCATCCCCCCACTTCATCCAGGTTCTAATTAAGGTGGGAGCGGTATATAAAATGCTTACTTTATATTTTTCAATTAACTGAAATACACGTCCCTTTGTTGGTGTGTCAGGAGTTCCTTCATACATCACCTGAGTGGCGCCATTTATTAGCGGCCCATAGACAACATATGAATGTCCAGTAATCCAGCCAACATCTGCGGTGCACCAATAAACATCTGTTTCAGGTTTTAAATCAAATACTGCGTGATGAGTAAAAGCAGCCTGTGTTAAGTAACCACCGGTAGTGTGATAAATACCCTTTGGTTTTGCAGTAGTTCCTGAGGTATAGAGAATAAATAAACCATTTTCAGAGTCAAAAAACTCTGGCTCATGCTTATCAGATTGCCTATCAACAATCTCATGCCACCAAACATCTTTACTGCCCCACGCCACTTCTTGGCCAGTTCTTTTAACAACTAATACATTTTTAACATTTGTAGAACCTTTTAGTGCTTCATCTACCGCACCTTTTAGTGCAAAGGCTGCGCTTTTGCGATAGCCACCATCCGCAGTAATCACTAGAGATGCATCAGCATCTTGAATTCTAGATAAAAGCGCATCTGCTGAGAAACCGCCAAAGACAACAGAGTGCATCGCTCCTAACCTGGCGCAAGCAAGCATTGCAATCGCAGCCTGCGGGATCATCGGCATATAAATAGCTATGCGATCTCCTTGTTTAACACCTAGCTCAATTAACGCATTTGTAGCTTTACAAACATCACTTAGTAATTGTTTATAGGTAATTGTTTGGGTATCCCCAGGTTCACCTTCAAAATGAAATGCAACTCGTTCCCCCCGGCCTTCTATTACATGCCGGTCTAAGCAATTAAAGCTTGCATTTAATTTTCCACCAACAAACCATTTAGCAAAGGGTAATTGCCAATCAACTACTTGATCCCATTTTTTATTCCAAGATAATCTATTTGCTTGCTTTTCCCAGAAAGCTAATCGATCTTTATTTGCTTCATCATAAATATCACTTTTTGTATTTGCATTATCAATAAATGATTGTGATGGGGTGAAGGTGCGATCTTCATAAGATAAATTCTCAAATGATTCACCGCTAATCTCATTACTCATAGTTAGTAGATTATCAGCGAAAACTTTTCCCCACCAGTACAGATTTATAACTTTTTACACTTAATCCTTTAGTAGGTTGCCGTGCTACCGCCTAAATTTAATAAAAATCAATTAACACCTACTGAAAGGAAGTTATCTTGTTAACTACTACCCTAATTACCTTAATCACCATTTTAGAGCGCCTACTTGCAACCGGTGCTTTAACAACTGCCCTATCAGCCCTTTTTAGAAAGGCTTTGATGTTACTTGGGGTGTGAGTAGATAAATAGTGAGCATTTGGGCGGTGATTTTTAAAACCGCCCAAAATGTGATGGAATTAGCCGTAATCCCGTAGATAATTCAACTACAAAAAGGCAACGCTGCTAATTTGTGGCTCTTAATAGTGGGAGAAAAATGCCAGCTGTAGTTTTACTTGGTGCGCAGTGGGGCGATGAGGGCAAGGGAAAAGCAACTGATCTATTAGGTGATCAAGTTGATTATGTTGTCAGATATCAAGGCGGAAATAATGCCGGTCACACAGTTGTAATAGGTGATCAAAAGTACGCACTTCACTTACTTCCTTCTGGAATTCTTTCACCAAATGTAGTTCCAGTAATTGGTAATGGAGTTGTAATTGATCCAGCTGTATTACTTGAAGAGATTAAAGGATTAAATGAGCGAGGTATTAATACCTCAAAACTTAAGATCTCAACTAACGCCCACCTCATTACGCCATACCATCGCACCATCGATAAGGTCTCTGAAAGATTTTTAGGTAAATCAAAGATCGGCACCACCGGCCGTGGCATAGGACCGGCATATGCTGACAAGATAAATCGCATTGGTATTCGCGTGCAGGATCTATTTGATCCTTCTATTTTAAAACAAAAAATTGAAGCAGCCCTACATGATAAGAATCAGATATTAATTAAGGTTTTTAATCGCAAAGGTATTACTGTTGACGAGGTTTTATCTGAGTACCTTGGTTATGCCAAAGTTTTAGAGCCTTATGTGGCAGATACAGCTTTGCTATTAGATCAAGCACTAAAAGCTGGTAAGAATGTATTACTTGAGGGAAGCCAGGGAACATTATTAGATGTTGATCACGGTACTTATCCTTTTGTTACATCCTCTAATCCAACTGCAGGTGGAGCATCTACTGGATCTGGAATTGGTCCAACAAAGATCACGCGCGTAATTGGAATCCTTAAGGCGTATACAACCCGCGTTGGAAGTGGTCCATTTCCAACTGAGTTATTTGACGCAGATGGTGAAGCACTTAGAAAAATTGGCGGCGAAGTTGGTGTTACTACTGGGCGCAATAGACGATGTGGTTGGTTTGACGCACCCATTGCAAGGTATGCAGTAAGAGTTAATGGCCTAACAGATTTCTTCTTAACAAAGCTTGATGTTTTAACTGGCTGGGAGAAGATCCCAGTCTGTGTTGCATATGATGTTGATGGCGCACGTGTTGAAGAGCTACCAGCATCACAATCTGATTTTCATCACGCTAAGCCAATATATGAGTACCTGCCTGGCTGGAGTGAGGATATTTCAAAGGCTAAATCAGTTAATGATCTGCCAAAAAACGCTAAAGCCTACGTAGAGTTTTTAGAAAAGATATCAGGTGCGCCGATATCTGCAATTGGGGTTGGACCAGGAAGAGATGAGACAATTGTGGTTAGGGACCTAATCAAATGAGTATCACACCAAATGTTTTAGCAACAAGGTATGCAACTGCTGAGATGGTGGAAATCTTTGATCCAATAAATAAAATCATTGCAGAGCGTAAGTTTTGGATCACAATATTAAAACTACAGAAAAAAGCAGGACTACCAATTACAGATGCTGATATTTCTGCCTATGAAAAGGTTATAGATAAGGTTGATTTAGCATCGATTGAAAAACGAGAGAAGGTATCTCGCCATGATGTTAAGGCCCGGATTGAAGAGTTTAATTCTTTAGCAGGAGCAGAGAAGATTCATATCGGTTTAACTAGCCGAGATTTAACTGAGAATATAGAGCTAATTCAAATTCGTGATGGTTTAAATTTAATAAGAAAAAGAAGCCTAGAAACATTGTTTCTACTTGAGAAAAATATTAGTAAGTATGAAAAAACTTATATGGTGGGCAGAAGTCATAATGTGGCAGCCCAAGTAACAACTTTAGGTAAGAAATTTGCTACATGCGGTGAAGAGTTACTGTATTCATTAACTTCTCTTAATGAATTAATTAATCGATTACCACTTCGAGGTCTTAAAGGACCAGTTGGAACTGGTCAAGATGGTATTTCATCCCTTGGCTCAGTAAAAGATTTAACAAAGATGGAAGAGGCAATTGCTTCAGAGTTTGGTTTTGAAAACACTTTAACGAGTGTTGGCCAGATTTATCCAAGATCAATTGATTTTGAAGTTGTATCTAAGTTATTACAGATAGCATCGGCTCCATCTTCCTTTGCAACTTCCATAAGATTAATGGCAGGTGCTGGCTTAGTTAGTGAAGGATTTAAGCAAGGACAAGTTGGATCTTCTGCTATGCCACATAAAATGAATTCAAGATCATCTGAGCGAATAAATGGCATGATAGTTCTTCTTCGTGGTTATACAACCATGGCAGCAGATCTAGCTGGGGATCAATGGAATGAAGGAGATGTCTCTTGCTCTGTAGTTAGAAGAGTTGTTATCCCAGATGCCTTCTATGTTGCAGATGGCTTACTTCACACCTTTATGACCATTCTTACTGAGTTTGGTATTTTTGAAGAGAATATAAATAAAGAATTATCTGAGCAGCTACCATTTTTAGCTACAACACAGATATTAATGGCATGTGTTAAGGCTGGAATGGGCAGAGAGGTTGCTCATGAAATGATTAAAAAATATGCCACTACAAATACCGCCAGTAACTTCTTTACCGCATTAACTAGTGAAATAGATTTTCCACTCTCACTCGCTGAGCTAAATGATCTAATTAAAAACCCAGCAGATTTTGTCGGAAGCGCCATTGAGCAATCTCAAAAAGTTGGCGAATCAATAAAGAAAGTAACAAAGGGTGAGGTAAGTAAGGTTGATCTAAAGCCTTTGATTTAAGTATGACTAGCTACCATTAAGTACCTTTTTTAATAAATTTAGCCAATTCACAGGCAATTCACTTAAATTTGGGGTAGACAGAGCGCCTGTAGAGGTTATTCTTATCATCTAAAGTCAAAGTGAAAGTGGGATTTCAAATGTTGAAGGCGTCAAATAAAGTAAGAGCATCGGTACTTGTGGCCACATTTGGCTTATTCCTTGCCACTACCTCTTATGCAACCTCTGCAAATGCCGCCACAGTTAAAAATGGCGTGAGCTGTACCAAGACCGGTTCAAAAACTAAAGTTGGCAGTAAGGGTTATGTTTGTGGCTACAATCCATATATAACACCAACAAAGCGAACATGGATGCTCACTAACTGCAAGCTATCTAATGATCTATTGGTACAACTAAAAGAAGCTGAAGAAAATATGCTTATACAAGCCAACATCTTTGGCTATAAAACATTGACCGATCTAGGCAATGCCTTAGGTGGTCAAGAGCAAAAAGATGTTAATGAGTTGGTTAAATCAATTACCGACAGTGAAGCTGTTATGAAAAATACTTTTTGTAAAAAAGGCAAATAAGTAACTTCAAAACAGAATAATGATTAAAAGAATATAAGTTCTTTTATGTCAAAAGATTTAGATATTAAGCTCCAGGTAAAATTGGTCTTAGATCTAATAAAATCAATTTCACCTGGAAAATCTGTTGAGTTAAGAGTGCCACCCTACGGCGCGATTCAATGTGTTGCAGGTAGTAATCACCGAAGAGGAACACCACCCAATACTGTTGAAATGAGTGGGCAAACTTTAATTAGGCTGATAAATGAGCCATCTCTTTGGATCTCTCTCTGTGAGTCAGGTGAGGTAAGGGCTTCAGGTTTACTTAGTGACTTATCTAATGTTTTCGCTCAAGCAGAGGTGAAATATAGAGCCTAATCTTCGTGATTTGGCATAAAGTGAGGGTAATTGGTTAATCTTCACCCTACGACAGAAAAGAAATTGTAAGGAGGCCAAAGCTATGGGACGCGGCCGTTCAAAAGCTAAACAAACCAAGGTTGCTAGAGACCTTAAGTATTCAAATCAAGATATGGATTTAGAGAGCCTTGCAAAAGAGCTTCATAGTGAATTACCTGATAAATCTAGTGATCAAAATAATGATCCCTATTCAGAAGATAACTATAAACCTCGTTCTTAAATAAAATTATTAAAAATAGGAGTAGCGTTAAGTAATGCGCCCAACCCCATATGTTGCCTCCCTTCGAATTTATGAACCAATAGATTCATTTGCGGCTGATGATCAATTACGTTGGTCACAGATTGTTATTACTTCACCAACTAGTTGGGATGAACAAAAAAGAGCGCTTACTAGAACAATAAATAACGAGCCACCTGCGCTAAAGCTAGATGGCGCACACGTTTTAGATCATGAAGGAAAAAGATATGTTGCCCCGTGGTCAACAGCTGCAAGGTGCTGGGCAGCCTTAGATGATTTTAAATACACGCTCCCTGCTGATGTAATAAAGTTTTTTGTTCCCCAAACTATTGAAGACTCCATTAGAAGTACTACTGAGATTGTTGAAGATAAGGTCTCACATATCCTCACCTGCACCTGGAATATCCCACCTCGTTGGTTTGCACTCTTTCATCCAGAGGAGCGATTACGTGGTGAGAATGAAGATGGACCATTCACAATTATGCGAACTTCAATTGGTAAGGCAAAACAACGAACTACTTTTACCCATGAAGCAGTACTAAGTGCTTTTGGTTCCGGTCAGGTGGAGGGTGAAATTGCAGATCTTCTGCAATGGCTTGAAATCTTTGATAACAACTCAATTGTGGAGTTAGATTACGGCGGCCTTGCTATTTATTTGAATAACTTACTTATTCAAAATGGTGAGGCAGGTCTTGATTCTGACACTTCAGTTGAGGATGTGAGCACATCTATTGCAGGGCTAGCTTCCGGGGACGGGGCACTCGCAGGCCGTGGTTATGAGCGGCTGGTATCGCGCTGGCGCAAGGTGGCCGCACTGGAATCTGCAACCTAAATAGAAGTACTTGTCCTTAAATATATTTAAAGGGATACTTAGCTCATAAGGTTTAAATCAGACAATCTGTATTAACTTTTTATTAGATGAAAGATGGAGGATAAGAAAATGAGTCAAAGTAATCTCTCCCATCTTTCAGTCAGTGGCCAGGAGAATTTACTAACCCCAGCTGAGGTTGCCGCCCTTTTTCGAGTGGACCCAAAGACTGTTACAAGGTGGGCAAAAGCAGGCAAGTTAACCTCAATTAGAACACTTGGCGGACACCGCAGATATAAAGAGTCTGAAGTTAAAGCGCTACTAAAAACTATTACGCCAAATACAACATCTAATCAGGTAGGTGGGAATTAAATGAGTGAAGAAACTTCTAAAAAAGAAAGTAATGATCCAAAGGCGAAGATGTTAGCTGCGCTCGCTAAGAAACAAAAAGGTGGCAATAGTGGCAAAACTGGTGGGCCAAGTTCTGGTTCTAAGATTGGAGCCGGCCAAACAGGCGGGGCTGCTCCAAAGATGCATAGGCGAAAAGCTGGATCTGCTTAAAACTAGCTAGATAGTTTTCTTCTTAAAGACAAAAAACTTTAATGATAAAAAGCTTAAGGGTGCAATAAAAGGTATTGGAATTAACTTAGCTATCTTAGGATCAATACCGGCAGTAATTAAGACTTGAAGAAGTAATGTGCCTGCAGACCAAAAGATGACAAGGTTTAGTAAGTATTTTATCCCTGATTTTGAATGATCAGCCTGACTCTTAAATGACCAAAAGTAATGGGCAAGGTAGTTAAAGGTAATTGAAAATAATCCGGCGCAAAAGTTTGCAATAAGTACAGAAGTAATTAAAGAATACAAAGATATAAAAATAAGGTAATCAATTACAGTTGTAGTTATACCAACTAACGCCCACCGCCACATAGAGCCATATTTTTTAATCAAAGTGATTACCTTTTGCTGCATTGGTAACCCCTCTGTTATTCATAAGTACTTTGTGGCTGAGGCCGGGATCGAACCGGCGACCTAACGATTTTCAGTCGTTCGCTCATACCAACTGAGCTACTCAGCCAATCAAACTTATTTACTTCAGTTAAGAAATAAATAAATCGCGACCCAGACGGGACTTGAACCCGCGACCTCCGCCGTGACAGGGCGGCGCGCTAACCAACTGCGCTACTGGGCCAACTTTAAAAGGAACGGAATCTCTTCCTTTCCTTTTGCGTCCCCAACGGGATTTGAACCCGTGTTAACGCCGTGAAAGGGCGACGTCCTAGGCCACTAGACGATGGGGACTTAGTGGAAGGGTAAGGGTATCGGTTGAATTAAGCAGGACAAAACTAATAAACAAATAGGCGCAATATCTTCTCTTGGATAGATAGTGCAACAATTAGCCATCATGACCATAATCTCCAACTGCACAGCAGCGGCTCTAAAGGATGCTGCTGCTTCCCTGATAGCTGGAAATCTTGTGGCATTTCCAACTGAGACTGTTTATGGCCTAGGCGCAGATGCCTCTAACCAGCAAGCTGTTGCCAGAATCTATGAGGTTAAGGGCAGGCCTACTGATCACCCATTAATAGTTCATATCTCTTCCATTAATAAGTTAGATAAATGGGCGAAAGATATACCTGAGTATGCAGTAAAACTTGCAAGGAACTTTTGGCCTGGGCCTATGACTTTGATTTTACCAAGAACAGATTTAGCCAAAGATTTTATTACCGGTAGCCAAGATAATGTTGGTATCAGAGTTCCATCACACACTGTTGCACTTGCCTTACTTCAAGAATTTGAATCCCAAGGCGGCATTGGAGTAGCAGCCCCTAGTGCAAATAGATTTGGAAAAGTATCACCAACCTGTGCCGATGATGTTAAGGCAGAGTTATATGATTACTTAAATTCAAAGGATTTAATTTTAGACGGTGGCTTATCTTTCATTGGCGTTGAATCTACCATTATTAATTGTATCAATACCATGCCCAGCATCTTAAGACCGGGAGCAATTACGGCTACCATGATAAATAATTTACTCGGTATTCAAATTGAGGTTTTTGCAAAAAATGATAGCGATCAAATAAGAGTACCTGGTTTATTAGAGTCACATTACTCACCAAAAGCCAGAGTTTTTCTATCTGGCACACCAGCAATTGGTGATGGCTTTATTGCTCTAAGTAAATTTCCAACCCCACCTGGTGTCATTAGATTGACATCTCCGGCGACTAATGAAGAGTATGCCAGAACTTTGTATCAAGGACTCCGCCTTGCAGATAGCAAAAAGCTATCTAAGGTATTCGTTATTGAGCCAGCGGGAAATGATATTGCAGTTGCAGTTTGTGATCGGCTTCAAAAAGCTGCAGAATTTATTGTTAATATTTAATTATTAATTTAAAATCTTTTACTTGGTGAAGTTTAAAGAAATAAACAACGATATATATCATTCAGTTTGCTAAATTTTGAATGATTGAGATTAGGTACTAAACGCCTTTTATCTGATTTAGACTTTTTACCAATGCCGGTGCCCAAAAGCAAGTAAGATACCTTAGATAGCTCTAATCGTTTAACCTCGTGGGCCATCTCCTAGCAGTGGAAATGTCCTGGACCGAATTCGAGTCAAAGGCGGAGAAGACTAAGTAAGGGGCGTATTGTTTTAAAGTCTAACTTTCGCACTGTATATATCTTTTGTATATCCGGGTCGAAGCCAGTACTGATCGCGACTTAAATTATGTCCTTTCAGGGATTCAAGGTTAAGAACTTTAAAAGAGTTAGCTTCATGATTCACCGATATCAATAAATTACTATTGTTCAAGCAGAACTCGGCATAGCGATTTGCGATTCCAACATCCATTTCTACAAATGAATCACAATTCATAGAAATTGTAAAAGTTTTATGTGAGTTCTGATACAACTTCTTAGGTGTTAAAAATCTAACAACAGAATTCTTAAAGTTTTCACCATTTAATGAAATATTTGCTTCGCCTAGAACTTTACCTAAGTATGTAGCTGAGGCTACCTGAGTCAAAGGTAAATCCACCAAAGTTGTTTGAATTTTTGCATTGGAAAGATAGTAAGCATTTCTTCCCAGCCCACCTCCTATTTCCAGCACAGTATTTCCTTTTAAGTTAAATCTTTGGATATTCTCGACAACAAGATGTGATTGATAAAGAGATTGAACTATTCGATAGGTAATTACTCCATATTTAGTTTGGAGTCCAAACTCCTTTGGGAATGAATAAGGAAAAGAAATATCTACTTTTAAATATTGTGCGATCTTTGCAATTAATCCATTCGGAGAAATTTTTTCCTCCCGAATTACTGATTCTGGATTCACAACTGGCACTGCACCTACCGCTTGTGCAAGAAAGTTCAAAGCTGAAATAATTAAATCCTCTGGGCCCATCTCATTAATCACATAATCACTCGAACTGTAAGTCTCATCAAAACCGAAAAAAGTTCATGACTAGCCGGATTTGAGAGGTAGTCAGCTATAAACTTCGGGTTTTGCGTGGTAAGAACTTGATGAACTGGCAATTTTCTTTCATCTAATTCTCTCCACATAGAGTCACCATAAGTTTCAAAATCATTCAAAGCTTCCATATAGGATTGCTTTATTCTGCTAGCAAAATTTTCTGAAATCATAAATCCCTTCAAGAATTTTTACTGCTGCGTGCGACTCTATCCATATGATAACCCTATCTCAACTACTATATTCACTTCTTTGGAGAATCATTTTTGGAATTTCAATTTTTAAGAATTTTCAGGAAAATTTCTTTTAGAGCCACAAATTTTGCCGAAGATCAGAATAAGGTTCAACGGCTACCCTCCGGCATATCTTTTGGGCAGCCTTAATGGGCAGAAATAATTGATGAATATCCGTATTCGGAAGCCAATAGGTTTTTTTAGGAGCCATAATATTTTCATAACCTGAATATTTAACGGATAGTAGTAACACAACTCGTAAATTCACATCATAATTCTTTTATGTTCAGGTACGCTCATGCTATGTTTCAAAAATGCGATGTACTGATCCTTGGCGCTGGCGTGATCGGGCTTTCAATTGGAATTTCTCTTTTGAAATCTAGATCGAACTTGAAAGTAATAATTGCTGAAAAGGAATCTTCTGTAGGTCTTCACGCAAGCGGTCGCAATTCAGGTGTACTACATGCAGGCTTTTACTATTCTCCTGATTCACTTAAGGCGAAGTTCTGTAGAGAGGGCAACTTCGAACTACGCAATCTAGCCAAATATCACAACATAGAAGTTCGAGAAGTAGGTAAAGTTGTTGTGACTCGAAACGAAAGCGAAATCCAGCGACTTCACGCTCTTTGCGAACGTGGAATAAAGAATGGCGTTGAGGTTGAAATCAAAGATGCTTCCCAGCTTCATAAATTCGAACCGCTTGCTATCACGCACAATAGTTTTCTTTGGTCGCCAACAACTGCTGTTTGCAATCCAACACAGATTATAGAGGCACTATTCAAAGATTTCCTTTCACTCGGTGGCCGAATTGATTTTGATAGTAATGTTTCACTAAGTGAATTAGGAGATGAAATTTATGATGATTCGAATCAATACGACGCTAAGTATTTTGTAAATGCGGCAGGCGCTCAAGCCGACCGCATTTCACGTAAAGTTGGAGTTGGAACTGAATATGCAATGGTTCCGTTTATAGGAATGTATAGAACGACAGAAGAATCAAATCTGCCACTTCGGCGATTAGTTTACCCAGTGCCTCATCCGATCAATCCATTTCTTGGCGTGCACTTCACTTTAACTATTGATAAAAAGGTTAAGATTGGGCCAACTGCAATCCCAATCTTCGGAAGAGAACAGTATTCGCTTTTTGGTGGTTGGTCTGGATCTGATCTAATTCAATCACTTAAAGGAATTAAATCACTCGTAAGAGGTGATGCACATGACTTTGGGTCAATTTTAAAGTCTGAATGGCCAAAAATCATTCAACCACTTTTGGTAAAGAAATCAGCCGAACTTGTTCCAACTGCACTAGGTGTAAAAAAATGGTATCGAAAACCACCTGGAATTCGCGCCCAACTTATTCATCTTCCCTCAGGACTACTCGAGCAAGATTTCGTGGTTAGATCCAGCGGAAATGCAACACATGTTCTCAATGCCGTATCTCCAGGCTGGACCAGCAGTCTACCGTTTGGAAGATTTATTACTAGCGAATATATACTGCCAAAATTGTATTAATGGCACAGACTTCTCCACTATTGTTGGAGAAATAAGGGGTAATAGATGAGAAAAAGAGTTGTAGTCACGGGTGGTAGCGGCTATATCGGTTCAGTGCTGTCTCAACTTCTCGTTGAATCTGGGTATAGAGTTCGGATTTTAGATCGCTTTTTTTTTGGCGACACAATTCCAGACAATGAGTATATCGAAAAAATTAAAGTTGATTCGCGTACATTTTCTTCAGAACTCCTAGAGGATACGTATGCAGTGCTTGATTTAGCTGCTATAAGTAACGATCCGGCAGGCGAACTTGATCGAATAAAAACAATTGATATAAATTATCGCGCTCGTCGACGCCTTCAAGAATTAGCATCAGAATCTAAAGTTGAGCGATACATTCTGGCGTCATCTTGCAGTGTCTACGGGTTTCAAGATGGAATTCTAGAAGAAACCTCACCCGTAAACCCTCTAACTACATATGCAGAGGCAAACATTTATGCCGAGGAATCTGCAATCAATTTACTCAATCGGGGAACGGACATGGGAATTACCATTTTTCGTCAAGCAACTATGTATGGTCTAAGCCCTCGAATGCGTTTTGATCTTGCCATTAATGGAATGACCTTAGGATTGTGGGAAGGTGGGAATATTCCAATTCTTCGTGATGGAAATCAATGGCGACCTATGATTCACATACGAGATACTTCAAAAGCCTTTATTGCTGCACTTGTTGCCGATAAGGACTTGGTCCAAGGGCAACTTTTTAATGTTGGTTCCAACGAGCAAAACTATCAAATAATTCAGAGTGCCAAATTAGTTGCCCAAGGATTAAATAAACCATTTAATTTTGAATGGTACGGTGAGCCAGACCATCGTTCCTACCAAGTTAATTTTGATAAGATTAGAAAAGTATTGGACTTTGCGCCTGACTGGACTGCTGATCGTGGTGCAGCAGAAATAGCAGTTGCGCTAGAGCGTGGGATTGTAAAGGCTGATCAAGTCACTAAAACTGTTGCCTGGTATTCCACTCTACTTGAATGGGAAAGTAGGCTGAAAGATTTAGCTCCTGACGGATTTGTTTTATGAACTCAGTTGCGATCATCGGCCCAAGGGGTCAACTCGGGACAGATCTTGTTAAGACTTTTTCCAAAGCTGGGTGGAGGGTTTTTCCCATAACTCATGAACAAGTGCAAGTTGAAGATATTGATTCTGTGAACAAAATTTTGAGGGAGTATAAATCGGATTGGGTGATAAATACTGCCGCATTTCACAAACTAGAGGAATGCGAAATGAATTCAGAAAAATCTTGGCGAATTAATGCTATTGGACCGCAGAATGTTGCTCAAATTGCAGAGGAAATAAAGTGCAGAACTGTGTTTGTTAGTACTGACTATGTTTTTTCTGGAGAACTCCCAGTGGGGTTTTCGTATAGTGAAGAAGATTCTGTCTCACCAACTAATGTTTATGGCCATTCAAAAGCAGCCGGAGAAATTGCAACTCTATCAATATCGAAGAGAAATATCGTTGTTAGAATTTCTAGTGTTTTTGGATCAGCGGGAAGTAGTGGTAAAGGTGGAAATTTCATTGAGACAATTATTGCCAAGGCAAGGCGAGGTGAGAAACTGCAAATTGTTGAAGATATACACATGTCACCTACATATACAATTAGTGCTTCAGATATTCTTCTGCATGCATTGAGCGAGGGTTTCGGAGGAAAGCTCCACGCAGCGAACTTAGGGACTACAACTTGGCTTGACTTTGCGCGCGAGATCTTGAGCCAGATGAATTTGAAGGCAGAGATATCACCATCTCAAACTGATCCCACCAGAATTCCACAAAGGCCAAAAAATTCTTCACTCAACTCCTCAAAATCCCTTCAAATGCTCTCCACCCATCCTTCCTGGGAAAACGGTCTAACGCAGTATTTGAGAGAAAAAGATCACATTTAATGAAAGGCATTATTCTTGCGGGCGGAACTGCATCGAGACTAAAACCTGCTTCCTTTGTAGTTAGTAAGCAGCTTATGCCCGTTTACGACAAGCCCCTTGTTTACTACCCTTTATCCACTCTTATGTCCATTGGGATTCGGGATATCTTAATTATCTCCACGACTAATGATCTTCCATCATACAAAGAGCTTTTTAAAAACTCTCATATTTGGGGAATTGAAATTAGTTATGCTGAACAAAAAACGCCAGGTGGGCTTGCCGAAGCTTTGCTGATCGGCGACAGCTTCATCGACAATAAGCCTGTTGTCCTCATATTAGGAGACAACTTATTCCATGGCGTAGGGCTAGGAAAACAACTTATGGAATCATTTAAGGAACCGGGTGCGCTCATTACTGCTTATCACGTTGACAATCCGATCGCGTTTGGGGTTGTTGAATTTAATCAAAAAGGAGTGGTGACTTCTTTGGAAGAGAAACCTCTTCACCCAAAAAGTCATTGGGCTGTTCCTGGGATATATTTTTATGATGAAACAGCAATTGAGCGCACAAGAAAAATCACCAGGTCATCCAGGGGAGAACTTGAAATTACAGATTTGAACAAAAGTTACATGCATGACAAACAATTGAAAGTAATTGCCTTAAAAAACCATGTAAAATGGTTTGATACAGGAACTCCGGATTCTTTACTAAATGCTGCGCTGTATGTACAGCAAAATCAACAAGAGGATGGACTCTTGATCGGATCTCCTGAAGTGGTCGCATGGGAAGCGGGATGGATTTCGGACCAAACATTATCCGAGTTAGCCCTTGCAGTAAACAAATCGAGGTACGGCTTTCACCTAAAGGAAATTTTAAGTGGGACGAAATAGATGGGAATCATCACCGAAGGTATAAGTATTAAGTTAAAATATTTACAAGTAATCCCATTTGTCATAACCTGGCTTCCGCCTTTTTTTCTGTTCTCTCACATAGTTCGGCACCGGATTGTTTTTCCATTCTGGGACTATTGGGAGCAAGTACAATTCTTCTATACTTATAGCCAAAATGGCCTGTTCGCGGCGATTCAACAGATAATTAACACACCCCTGAATGAAACCAGGCCTATTTTTCCAAGACTAATTCTTTTTTTTAATGGGGTTGCGACTGATTGGGATATTGAATCAGAGTATAAATTTACTTATATTATCTTGTCGATTGCAACAATAATTTTGATAATTGCTTTAAAGAAAGTAGCCGCGAAATCAAAATATTACTGGTTGTTCTTGTCAATACTCACAATTTTTGTTTTCTCGCCAGCAGCACATGGAAACTTATGGTGGTCTTGGCCTCTTTTGTTCAACTTAAATTTCCTACTTACATTAATTTTTTTGTTCATATTTGCGTTCTCCAAAAAACGAAAAATTAATGAAGTTATACTTCTCTCCTTGGCTTGGATTGCTTCATTTACACTCACAAATGGTCTTCTTCTATTTCCAATAATCATGTTTGCTATTCTGTTTACAAACAGCAGAAATAGGATCAAATTAAAACGTCTAGTTGTTTGGCTAATTAATTTCATACTAATACTTTTCATATACTTAAAGCCAATTGCTAATAGTCCTCGCCCGAAACTCCCTGATTTTTTCGAAATATTCAACTTTGCCTTAAGCTACATTGGTAACCCACTTTTTTCTATCATAACTTTCCAATATCAGAATCCTTTCGAACCTCATTCATATGTAAAACATACAACCGTAATAGGAATTATCATTCTTACGTTATGCGTTGTTTTGATTTACAGAAACCAAAGAAAAGTAGGCTTCCTTCAAGGTAGCAGCATGTTGCTATTTTGTTGCACTTTTTACAGCCTTGCCTCCGGAATTCTTACTGCGATTGGAAGGGTAAATTTCGACACGTATGGGGTACAAAACGCAAATAGCAGTAGATTTGTCCAAATTGGAACAGTTTTATACATTGGATTAATTTTTCATGTTTATGACGAGATAGTTAGATCAAACCTTAGAAAGATTGGAATTTCTACACTATTAATTACGTATTTTGTTCTCGTCTTATTTTCTTTTAACTCGCATAAAGCCTCCAGTAAAGTTTTTTTACAGATAGATAATCTTAATTACCAACTTGCACAAGGCTTTAAAATACCACCTAAACCAACTGAATTTGATTCTTCACTTTATCCAAATCAAGACCATCTCAACTATATGCGTTTGCAATTGTATAATCTGAAACTAGGCCCCTATTCTAACCGTGAAGATGTTGATAGGTTCAAAATAATTCGCCAATATTCTGGAGATATGAAGGAAGCGTTGACTTTAAATCCATCGTCTAGTTACACACAGCTTTTCCGAACTGGTTCATTTAGAGCTAATTCACTTGCTTTTCCATTAGTCACTTGGGGAACCAAGCCATCAGAACTTCATTTTAAAATTGCAGTTTATAAGAATTATCAAGATGTTCGAACTCGAATTTATTCTGAAATACTAACTTTGAAAAATGTCTCAGACTGGCAGAAAATGTACTTAAGCAATTTAAATCTCGAACCTTTAACAAATTACGAACTCCGTTTTTCGATAAATGAATACACAAATATTCAAAATGCAAAAGTTGGAGTTCCATTATTTTCTAACAAATACACGGTTGAGTCCTTTAAAGAAAACACATTGACGTATAAGTCAAATATTGGATTGGGCTTAGAGCTGCTTAGTTGATTTCATTTCTTTCAAAGCTATCTATCTGATTTCGCAAGATGTCGACGGGCTTGATACTATTTCTTATACTTGAATGCCACTCCAGAGTCCATTTAATGCTTTGTTCCAACGTCAACCTTGGTTGCCAATTTAATTCACTCTGCGCTTTATCAGAATTGAGACTTAAATATTTGCTTTCGTAAATCTCATTTTGTATTTCTTGGCATTCAATCTTATTGCCTATGAATTTTTCTACTATATCAAGTACCTCTCGTACAGATTTTACGTCTGCTTGATTTGGCCCAAAATTCCAAATACTGTTTTTTTGTGTTTTTGCTAGGTAAAGAGTTGCCAGGTAATAGCCCTCTAGGCAATCCAAGACGTGCTGCCAAGGTCGCGTTGAATGTGGTGATCTAAGTATTAGTTTATTATTTTGTTCTAATGTTCTAATTATGTCTGGGAATAACCGATTGGAGGCACTGTCTCCTCCGCCGATTACATTACCAGCACGAGCGATACCTGTAGGAATTTTTGTAACGTAGTTACTCCAGCTATGCGTAAGAATATCTGCCATTGCCTTCGATGCACTATATGGTTCATGCCCAGATAGTTCATCCGTTTCCTGAAATGCAATCTTTTTTTCATTATTTTTGTAAACTTTATCAGTGGTAACAATTAATTGGGATTTAATACTAGGAATTTTGTTTGTAACTTCCAGGACATTTAGTGTTCCTGTCACGTTCGTTAAAAAAGTTGCATGTGGTTGATTGAGCGAATCAAGAACCATTGATTGAGCAGCAAGGTGAATGACAAAATCTGGATTTGTTTTTTTTAAAGTCGATTCTAAATAATTAAGATCAAGAATATCGCCTCGAAAATCATTTTCCATCATCGATGTTACATCTGCTATTTCAAAAATTGATTTTGGAGTAGGATTTAAAGCGTAACCTGAAACCTTATGTCCTTTATTTGCAAGCAATGCAACTAGCCAAGTTCCTTTGAAACCTGTGTGACCCGTTATGTAAAAATGCACTCCAACAGTATACATTCTGAGTTTAATGATTCACTCTTCTAGCGGGTTAGGGTAGAATCGTCATATGAAAATTCAGGATACTAAATTTGATGATGTAAAAATTATTGAGTTTAATCGCCATCTAGATGATCGGGGGTTTTTCTCTGAAATTTACAAAGAAACAGTTTTTGACGGTTTTAAAATTCCTCCTTTCGTTCAAGATAACTTATCGTTCTCAAGTCGAGGCACGATACGAGGTTTGCATTGGCAAAGGAGCCCCTGGGCACAAGGGAAGCTCGTAACATGTTTAACGGGACAAATTTACGATGTTGTAGTGGACATTAAAGTAGATAGTCCAACTTTTGGCCAGTATTTGGGCACCGAACTAACGGAATCAAAACCTTCTGCGCTTTGGGTTCCACCCGGGTATGCACATGGTTTTCAAGCCCTTGAAGACAACACGCGAGTGGTATACAAAGTTACTTCCTATTGGAATTCTGGTAGTGAAAGCTCCCTGAATTTTAATGACCCGGCCTTGGGAATAGATTGGCGGAATCTCCCGCCATTGGTATCACCAAAAGATTTAGAATCTCCATACTTAAAGGATTTAAAACTACACAGAGATTAAATTGCGAAAGAAAGTAATGATTTTTTTTGAAGATTTCATTTCATTATTGTTAGGCAATAGAGTGACTCCTTTGAACCCAAATTCATTCAATACAGCGTTCGAGAGATCTGGAATTCCTGAGGGATTCCTAGAAACCAAATCCTTCTTAATGCCTGGGAAGCCTTTCTCAAGGAGCTCTCGCCAAAAAAAATGAGTTGGGTTTAGAGACTTTTTGGCTAGAACTTGCCTTTGAACAAAATCAGTGCGAGAAGATTCTTTTTTGTCTTGTGACAACTGTTCTTTTTTCAATGTCGTAATCAAATCTTCGTAAGGGTAAATAACCGATACTTTCGAAAGTATCTTGCCATTTCTTAACTCGCCAAATGAAACTGCTGCAAATTTACTTCTCCAATTCCTAATTTGTTTCATCCAGTTCTGAAATTCTAAAAAAGCCTCCTGTCCTGAAATAGAAACAAAATATGATTGATAATGTTTTCGGGGTTGGAAAGAATTTGTGAAAAAGCTAATACCATCTTTATCTCCAATATTTCGAACAATTTCCAAAAAGGAATTTGGGTTCCAAAGCAATGAATCATTAATTATCACGAGACGTTGACAATTCGGTCCTAATCGCTTTGTGAAGTCTCTGTACGCTCCAAGGTCAAATCCTAAATTCTTGCGAACGATTGATGGGTAACGAGAAAACTCAAATGGTTTAGGTAAATCTGAATTAACAACTATGTAAACCTTAAGGCCTTCAAAACTAACTTTTTCGAAAAGTAAAGTTTCCATTTTTGTAAATTTATAATCGTTTGAGTACTTAACATACAGAAAGATTCTGGCCTCGTTGAAAGTGCCGTCCTTCGCATTAACATAAATCTCTTGATTTTCGCTATCAGAACAAAAATGATCCTTTAGGGCAGAAATAAACTCATAAAGCTTAAATCCAAAATCTCTGCTGGATTCGGAAAGTTTATTTTTTTTCACAATTTAGATTCTCACTATGAACTCCCAATCGATCCAAAATATTAGTTCCATTCTTGCCCAACATCGGAGAACCATCTTGGATTAATGCAGAGGGAAAGTGAAAGTATGCGTTAAAGTCTGGATCACCCAACTGCGGTTGGAAGTGTTTATTTCTGTGTATTCCATATTGGTTTAAAATTCTAATTGTGGGTTTTCCTGTTTCATTATTGACTAATTGTCCGACAATTGGGTGATTTCCGGTCAACGAAAATGAGAATAGTTTGTTTATATCGAACTCCTTCATTGGATAAGAACGAGAGGGGGTACTGAATATGAATTCAGCGTCACAATCACATTTCAAAAATTGATAAGACTGGTGTAACCTTCTAACAACATGCGAAAAGGGGTATCTCTGCTTAAATTCGTTCATTGTTTTTGCGTCATCTACTTCATTACCTATTGATTGAATTTGAAGGCAACATTTTGGAAATAGACTTCCAATTTGGCTTAATTGATAATCGCCATTTTTCAACACGATTTCATGGTTTTTATAGCTTGGATTATCTAATTTTCGCGATATAAGTTCTTCTTGAACCGCCACTTTAGAGTACCTAGAACCTTGAGAATTGTTAGTTTGAGATGCCTCATGCTCTCGCCAAAAATAAACTGGACAATCAAAGAAGCTTAAGGTTTGATTCTCAGTTAAAGATGTCAGAAGTTGCCAATCAAAAATGTAATTCGATTTTTTATTTATTACCTGTATTGCTTGTAGTCTTCTAATTATTATCGGGTGAAAAAAGACACTGAATAATTTAATCGCAAGCCTATTCGGTGGATTCCTTTTGAAATATTTAGATTCTTCTATTGTTTTACCTACTACTTCGTTTGCCACATAAATATCGGCATTACCCTCCCTAACTTTAGAGATAAACTCTTCGACAAAAGGATAAAGTAAAAGATCATCGTAATCAATGGGAAATATCCACTCTAACTCTGCATGTTCCAATGCGACTTTAATTGCTTCGTTTAATTCCAGATCTAATTTCACGATAATCAAATCAACATTCGAATCATTCTTTAATGTATTTAAACGTTCAGCTTCTTCATTCTCGCCGTGAACTACTAGCATCCATCGAATATCATCACATAGAATTGTTTTCAGGTTTTCGTACAAATCTAAAACATAATCCAGATTTGAGGTGCTTTTAACTGTTGTAATTATGTTTATGCCACCGAAATTTTTGATTGTTTCAGATACGGGGTTTTTTTGTAAACATACTTCTTCTTTATCCTCATTCTTATGATTTAAGAAAACTTCTGTACGACCAGCCAGATTATTGGAAATGTCATTTACTAAATATATTTCAGATAGATCCTTTTGTTGTGTATCAGCTTTAAAGTTTGGTGAGTAGATAAGCTTCAGCTCCTTTATCAATATTAAACTGATTAACTCCTCTAGCGATAGTTCCGGCGTGGCGCCAATTTGATTTAGTGTTTCTCCCTTAATCGCAAAGTTAAAGGGATTGATAATTTGTGTGCTTTGCCGACATAGAAGACTGATAGATTCATGAGCTGAATTCATACCCGAAAAACTAGTATTGTGTTTGATCGGAAGAAATTCATTTTCATTTGTCAATACTGAACTGCTGGTTACCACTGAGTTTGGCCATATTTCTAAAATGGTATCCATCTCTAATTGCATTTCTGTGTCTAGGTCAGTTGTGGAATCGGTAAACCAATAGATAGTGTTATTCTGAAATTCATGATTTTCCTGGCCAAAGTTACTTTGGTAGTATTTGACAATCTTATTGTAGCCTGTAATTTTGAACTTTAATTTTATGAATTTATTTTCTGACTTAGTTAATAAAATTCGTCTATTTGGTCCACCTTGAAAATTTGGATGACCAATGACGCTAAATTCTTTATTGCTATTCGATACAAATTTCCGTAAAACCTGCTCCTGACTTTCTAGCACGTAGGGTTTGCTTAGCCAATTTTCCGAGGTGCTTTCTGGGTGCAATCTCCATGTGTATAAAACATGGTTTAGATATTGGAATTTATTTTTATTTTGATTGAAACACACGGCAGTAAACCAATCATGTGAACCATTTGGTGCGTTTTCATATACGTTCAATTGTTTAGCTATTTTGGTTTTAAAACAAATTACATGGGTTGTGAAACACATTTCCGAAAGTAGAACCTCATCGAAGTCCATTCGCGTGGCTGGAAAAATGTTTTTGTTTGCTAGCAGATATTCACTTGAGTACCAAAAATCTATCTCTGAATTAGCGTGAATGTGACTCGAAAGAACAGCGAAGATATCTCGCCCCACTAAGTCATCAGCATCAATTGGTAAGAAATATTCAGATTTCGCTTCAGATAACAATATTGCCATACCTGCCGCGATGCCATTATTTGAGGCAGTCTGTAAGTAACGAAATTCTGGTAGATACTGATGGATTAGATCCTGGAGTTCATTATTACTATAGATTGTTGATCCATGATTAAGGATCAATATGTTTATGTTTGTTGAAAAATACTGTAATGCATTTTTTAATGATTGAAGTAATTCAACTAAGTATTCATTCTTAATATTGTAAACTGAAATACCTACGTCTATGGTTGGGACGTTGATTTTTTTTGTACCCGTATTTGTGTGTAGACACGTACATGAAAACTCTCCATTGAATTCTAATTGGGGTTGTTCATTGCATAGAAACTGTTTTATCCATAGGGATAGGTTCTCCAAACTCACATTCATGTCTTCAAAATCTTTATTGGCGCTGATTCCTCCATTTTCCTCAATTTTTTTCACTAATGCTTTCCCAATATTTTTTGCGATTGCAGCTGATTCTGGTGCTGATGCAAAAATATATTTTGAGTACTCTGCTAATCTCGTTTTAGTTTTGTTTGCGAATGTTGTTGTTATTGAAGGCACGTCGAGCTGCATGGCCTCGATTACTGGAAAGCTTGTATGCGGCGAATTCATCAAAGCCATATAAACATCCGATTTTCTAATTAAGGAAATATATTCGGCATAACTCAACCATGGCGCTGATTTCAAGAAGGTATTTTCTGAAAGTTCAACTTCATGTATATTTTCCCCTACGGCAATAAAATTCCAAAGTTCTGGATCTAAAATTTTCCACTCGAGTGCAAGTTGGATTGCTTTAACTCCAATATGGAATAGGTTTCTTTGTGCCTTTGTTGGGCGAGCGTAAAAGAGGAGAGTTTTTGGTTTTATCATCATTTCTTTAAGTTTTAGAGGTAGTTCATCATTTTGTCTATATAAAGTATTTTTAAGAAGTGGTAGTGGAATTATGAATGATTCGTTATCTTTAGATATTTTTTCTGCAACGACTCCAATTTTATTTTCAAGGTAATATTCCGCTAGAATTGGCGATGCCACAATGGGGATCATGTTTTGATCATAAGTGTTTCTGGCTAACACCATCTCATCGGATGAGGAATGCAGCAAGGGTTCAAAATCTTGGATCAAATAAAAAGGAATTCCCTCCGGCGACATAAAACTGGCAGCGCCTTTGGCTATTTCAAATGTCCACCATGCAGTTGCCATGAATTTCTCACCTTTTGAAACAACCAATTCTGTATTAAGAACTTCAAACTCGAGCGACGTAGGCAAATCTTTGATTTCTAATGTGTCTTTGAGTAGCTTTGAGATTTCATCTTCGGGAATATTGTATTTTTCTTGAGCACCATCTATAGCCATGACTCGTACACGAAATCCGTTCGTCGCAATTTTTGCGGCTATTTGCAGGGCAATCATTGGACCGGCAGAGAACGATCCGGAACGTAAAGATGGCAGCAAAATTGTTAGATTTGGGCCATTGTGTTCGGCAACAAATTTATAGTATGGGATCCAGGGGCTACTTGAAAAATGTATTTCTTTCAGTGAATGGGTTGTTGATATTTTTTCTGCTTCTTTTAACCATTTTTTATACGTTTTGTAAACAAATCCATCAGTTTTTTTCCGAATCACCAATGGCAATCTAGTGTAAATCTTTTTAGCTTTTGCTAGCACTGAGACCCCTGTCCCATCTATATTTGGAATTTCTGCAAAATGGCATTAAATACATTGTATTCCGAAAAATCTTTCTGTAACGTGTGGAATCCAACCGAATTGCCTTAAAAAAGGTGAAGCAACTTCTCCTGCCTTGTATTCCCGATCCACGCCTTCCATTCTAAAATCAGATTTTCCATGAATTTCATTCAACCTATTTATGAAATCAAGATTTGAAGTTAGGAATCCGGACCCTATATCTATTTCGCCCATCATCTGATTATCTATCACTGATTTGAACCCCGTGACAACGTCTTCGCTGAAAATGTAGTCAAGTTTTTCGTTTGGATTTTTGAGTATGAAGCTTTCTTTTTTCTCGAAATAATCCCCGATAATTCTTGGTCTTTTCTGTTCAAAATTTACGACATAAAATGGCCGCACCCAGGCAATTAAGTTTGTTGACTTCATGGACAATAAATGTTTTTTTGTTTCATATTTTGAATTGATGTACGGGTTAGTGCGGTTAAGCTTTCCGTCTAGGCATGAGCCGACTCCAACAAACTTAATATTGTTGTCGTGGCAAAAAATAGAAAGATTTATTGTTAGATCCCGCCAGTCATAATTAGCCAATGATAAATGATAATTTTCCCGCCCATTTGAATTCCAAGCCAGTTGGACAACAACGGAAATTCTATTCAACAAAAGATACTTTTTTAGCTCTTCAAGTCCGCCCGCTTTTAATAAGTTAAATGTATTGCGGTGGATCTCGTAATCATTCTGAAGACTTTCACAGAGCTGTGAACCAATAAAACCTGAACTTCCTACAATTAGAATTCTTGTGGCCATGAATTTGCTTCCAAATCTGCATCTGATATCTCTGTAATAGGCAGTGGCCAAGGAATACCTAAGTTGGCATCTTTCGCATTAATTTGTCTCGATAGTTCCACATCATATCTGGCGGTCATGAAATAGGTTACAACCGAATTTTTTCTTAAGGTTTGGAACCCATGTGCGTATCCCGGTGGAATGATCAACGCTAGATTGTTGCGTTGGCTTAATGTAAAGAAATTAAATTGTCCATAAGTTTGCGAATCTTTTCTAAGGTCTAAAACCAAGTCCCATACTTCTCCTTGAATACATTGGACAATTTTCCATTCCTGAGCGGGCTTCGCTTGATAATGTAACCCTCTTAGTGTTCCAACCTTCGGATTCGTAGATACGGAAACTTGCATTAAAGGCAATGGCAAAAAATTTTCAAATAAGTCATAGTCGTAGAGTCTTTGAAACGTTCCTCTTCTATCTCGATGGACCGGTAAGTAAATACTCTCTACTTTACGCATTTTACAATGTCACTATTTAGATTTGAGTCATTGTAGGAATGGCTTTCCAAATTTCACCTTGAAACTTTGGATATTCATCATGAATTTGCTTACTTACTTCGTTGGCTATATTCCATGGAAACACTATTATTTTTTTTGGATTACTATTATATCCAATTATGGGTTTGACAATTTCAATATTGCACCCTGGAATAAATTTTCCTTGCTTGTATGCATTAGAATCAATAACGTATTGCATGTCATTAGAATCTATTTGAGCAGCGTTTAGCAAAACCGTTGCCTTTGCCGCGGCACCAAACCCTAATACAGATCCACGATTGTGATTTATCCAATTCTTGAATTCAAGAATAGCTCTTTCAGACTTTATCCGGAATTGTTCATGTAAATCTTTGTCATTTATACCGATGGACAGTTCTTTTGAAGCAGATTCAACTTTTATGTCCTTTGAATTTTTTTTGCTTAGCCAGTAACGAATCGAGCCACCGTGAGTTGGAATCTTTTCAACTTCTTGGAGGGAAATTTCATATTCATCGCAGAGATATTGAATTGCGTTAACTGATAGATACGAAAAGTGTTCATGGTAAATGGTATCGAACATATTGCCCTTCAACATTTCAAGAAGTGACGGTGCCTCTATTGAAACAATAGATCCTTGATTTACCAAAGTAGCTAAACCTTTAAAAAAATCATTTATGTCCGGCACGTGCGCCACTACATTATTGCAAATGACTAGATTCGGTACATTCCCGTTTTCAATTAATTCGTTTGCTTTCTCATAGCCAAAAAAATCTACATCGGTAGGAATTCCTTTATTTATAGCTATTTCAGCGACATTTTTTGCAGGCTCTATACCTAGCACTCCAATGCCAAATTTTTGAAAATATTGAAGCATGTAACCGTCATTACTCGCTATCTCGAGTACTAGAGATTTTCGATTTAAATCCATTTTTTCTATTATTTTTTTTGCGAATTCTTCAGAATGAGCGAGCCAGTGAGTACTTGTGGACGAAAAATAAGTGTATGTTGAAAAAATTCTTGAAGGTGTTGCGAATTCACCGATTTGTCCTAACTTACAAAATGAACAAATCTTGAATTCTAGAGGCCATGCCTCGATATCGCCGTTCTTGGGTTGTGAAATTAACTCATTAGAAAGCGGTTGATGCCCCAAATTTAGAATTGTAGGACCTAGCTCACGATCACAAGCTCTGCAATTGGTTTCTCCGCGTTTATTCATGTTAATCGCACCTCAAGGTAAGTTAGAAGTTATTTTTCCCATGGGATGTTTCCTGAGTCCCATAAACCATTGAGTAATTGCATTTCACGATAAGTATCCATAGCCTGAAAAAAACCATGGTGCTTAAATGCCATGAGTTCACCTAATTCAACTAATTTATTTAATGGTTCAGTTTCTAAGGCACAATTTTCACTTAAGATGTTGAAAACATCCATATTGAAAACAAAGAAACCCGAATTCACCCAATCTTCCACTTGCGGTTTCTCTTTAAAACTAGAGATAGTTCCATTGTCATTCGTTTCTAGAACCCCAAAGCGAGACATTGGTTTAACTGCCGTTAAGGTTGCTATTTTGCCATGTGATTTATGAAAATCCAATAACTTCGTAATGTCCACATCTGCCAATCCATCTCCATAAGTGCACATAAAAGTTTTCCCTGAAATGTATTTCTTGACTTTAAGAAGACGACCGCCAGTTAAGGTGTTCTCGCCAGTTTCCGCCAAGGTAATATTCCAGTTAAGATCACCAGTACTTTCGTGGACATCAATTTTCGAATCCTTGCCTAGAGTAATTGTGCAATCATTACTCATTTCATGAAAATTCAAAAAATACTCTCGGATAGCATCTCCCCTGTAACCTAAGCACGCAATAAAGTCTTTGTGGCCAAACTTCGCATACCTCTTCATAATGTGCCAAATTATTGGATAACCTCCGATGCGAATCATCGGTTTAGGTTTGTATTCAGTTTCTTCCCGCAGTCTTGTTCCCAAGCCACCGGCAAAAATGACAGTTTGCATAGGTAAATTGTACTCAATGCTTTGTGGATTTATTTGAAATTATACAATTTGAACAATAAACGCTGCAAAAACGCTTAATACAGGCTAGTTTGGGCTACGGCTTAGCTTTGAAATAGAATTGAAAATGTGGCAGGAGATAATCTTAGTGCTACTTGGGGAGAATAGAGAAACTACACTTAAACCCGTGAACTTCATGCTAAAGCAATTTACAAAAAATGTAAGTTACACAATTCTCTAATTCTAGTAATAGAATTAGAGTAAATGAATTAGGAACTAGCTCCTAATACTCATAAACAACAATTCATTTGCAATTTTCCGAATTCCACACTGCTTGGAATTCGTGAAGTTTACATTTTTTTATTTCAAGTGTTCAATAACTTCTACATTTGGCAAAGGAAATATCATTTTGCCACCATTCATTAAATACTCTGATTCGCGGTGCATAAAACTTTCCTTAAGAAACCATGGTCCAATCAGCAAATAATCCGGGGGTGTAATTCTCATTTCTTCTTCGGAGATAATTCTGACCCCGATCGCTGAAAAATATTTTCCAAACTTCTCTTTTTGTCTCTCAATTGCATACTCAATAATGTCGGGACCTAAGTTTGCATTTTGCCATATCACCGCACCTCTTGTTGAAGCACCATAAATTGCTATTTTTTTTCCTCTGGACTTTAAGTTGTGCAATGTTGAGACTAGTTTAGCGGTTACAGTTTCTATAGCAGAGTTAAACTCATCATAGGACTTAGGCTCTTTCACCCCAAATTCGCTTTCTTTTTGAATAACCTTCAATAAAGATGAGTCTACGTCTCTGAAATTCTTGTGGGAAATAATTGTGATAATGCTTCCACCATTTATTGAGTCCGTCATCACTTTGTTAATTTCTAAATCATGAGCATCTAATAGTTTTTGCATTGCTGTGCATGAATAATACTCAATGTGTTCATGACATATATTATCGAATGAATTATTCTCCAACATTGACATTAAGTAATTTTGCTGGACAATCCACACTCCGTTTTCTGCGAGTAGTTTTTTTATTGAATCAACAAATGAATTAGGGTCATCCAGATCATAAAACATAGAGATTGACGTTATAACTTCGAATTTATCTTGACTTAAGATTTCAGCGTTTGGAAAATAATCATCGATGACTAAATCAGCATGGCGCACGGACTCAGTTTTAAATTTTTTAACCGGGTCTACTCCAACCCTGTAAGTGGTTTTTGGTACAAAACTAAGTAAGGTGCCATCATTACAGGCTATGTCAAGCCAACGTTTTGGAGTGGCTACAAAACTTAGAGCTTGCTCTACAAGCATCTTTAAATTTGCGCGAATTTGTTCATTTACTCCGGATCGATAGCCATAACCATCATGATACATATTTTCGCGCGCAACAGTTTCAGACAGTTGAGCAAGGCTGCAATTTGAACAAAGTAAAACAATTAAAGGAAATTTCTCTGGTTTGCTTGTGTCGGTTCTGAAATCTGAAAGATATTGATTACCTAAATTTACAATTTCTGTTAATACAGTTGATGAACAAGCTCTACATTTATTTATCATTAGACTGCGTCCCGCCAGAAATCAAGCGTGTCTAGAAGTGTTTCTTTCATTTGAAATTTCGGTTCCCAGCCGGTTAATTTTGAAAATTTTGAATAGTTCGGTCTCGGAAATTTATTAGACATTTGTCTAAACAAGTGCGGGTTCTCATTGGTTTGTACTTGTGTAACTGCCATATTGGTTAGTTGTGAAAGTACTTCTCGAGTTGAAACCGTATTTTGACTCGCTAAATTATAAATACCACTTTCAAGATCTATAGCCAACCTGTAAGCCCGCACTATGTCTCGAACATCCGTATAGTTTCGAACAGCATCTAGATTTCCATGATTGATGATTGTTCCAAATTTTTCGGCTTCAGCAACTCTTTTTGCAAATGCAGAAACGGCATAACTTGGACTTGCACCAGGGCCAATATGATTCCATGCTCGTGTTACTACAATGTTAATTCCATAAATTCGACTATAGGTTGAGCAAAGTGTTGTCGCTGCTAATTTCGATACTCCGTAAGGAGTGGTTGGTTTAGCAACAGATTCTTCTGTTAATTCTGAATCATCTCGATCGTATCCATATTCTTCGGATGTACCACTAACTAAAATTCTAGAATGCATTCCAGTCTGACGTACTGCTTCCAAGAGGTTCAGAGTTCCGGTAAGATTTGTTTCAAAACCCCGACGAGGATTCATTGTTGATTCGGGAACATAGGCTTGTGCTGCAAGATGAAAAATATAATCAGGTTGAAATTGATCTATTCGAGTTCTGATGCTTTCAAAATTTCTAACATCATCACCCATTGAAAGATCAAAAATTGAAATTGTATACTCACCTTTTTCACCTACGGTATTGCGCAAATAACTCTGTAAATGACGGCCTACAAAGCCATTACCGCCGGTGATGAGGGCCTTAAGCATTCTTGAATGATAGATTGCCCTTAACAAAATTGCTACTATTCATTAACAGGTGTTTTGTCTTGCAAGTCGAAGAGGGTGGGCAGTGCAATCCTTAAGTGTATTAATAGCCGCGCATAACGAAGAGATGGTTATTGAGTCAACATTAAATGAAATAATTGGAGCAATTGATCCTGTGATTGCATTTGAGATCTACGTTTCTGAGGATGGAAGTTCTGATGAAACACGAAATGTAGTAAACAAGATGATTGAAAGGGATTCGCGGATTCGTCTCTCAAATCCCGGTCCTAGGCTTGGGTATTCATTGGCACTTTGTAGGGCAATTAATGAAGCACGAAATGAAATTTTGATATTTCTAGATGGAGATGGACAAAGCCACTGTGAAGATTTGATAAAACTTTTGCCTCTGTTAGAGGAAAATTTGGTTATCGTAGGTTACCGCGCACCTAGGCAAGATTCCAAATTAAGGTTAATCCTTTCTCGTTTTTTTAAAGGCGTCTATCGTTCTCTAGGATTTCCAGCTTTAATTGATCCCTCTGCCGGATCGGTGATTGCTTACAAGTCAGATATAGCAGAATTTGCGAATCAGAAACCAAATTTAGATTTTGGGTTTTGGTGGGAATTTCAAGCTTGGCGAGATTCAAGAAAGATAAAAGTGTTAGAGTTTCCTGTTAATCACTTCCAGAGAACTGCAGGAACGACGAAGGTTTATTTAAATCGAAAAATGATTTGGATTGGAATAACCCACCTGATTGGGCTCATAAAATTGAAAATAAACTTATCTAGAATGAATTAGGTTTAATCTTCAAAAATCTATCAAATTTCTCTCAAAGAATTAATCTAATCTTACAACACCACTTTGTGTCATCAAATGAACCGCAACAATTACCGAATCTCCATCATTTGCAGACTCAGCAACCCACTCCACTTCAAGATCTGAGCCGATAGCTGCGCGTAGTTCTGAACTAAGCCATTCTTCAATATGTGATTCATCGCCAGAAATTTCAACCTTAACAATCTTTGCAATTGCCTTTCCATCTGTTGATGGATGATCAAGTGATAGCCATTCAATAAAGAAAGGGAGTTGCTTATCTTCTAGAGTTCCAAGAACACCTATTTGCTTCCACGCTAAATCTTTTCCATCTGGCTTTGTGCGGTGACCATCAACTGCTGCACGACCTAAACGCGTTTCAATCTTTGAAACATCATCAACAGCAACAACCCAAGTAAGCCATCCGCCACCTTCTGCAGCACGCTGTGAGACAGCTTTACCAAAAGGAGTTGAATCAGAAGAAGGATGATCAAGTGGGCAGACAACTTATAGGTAGTGACCATTTTGTAATGGAAGTGTGAAGTTACGTGTGCCAAAACGTGGGTGGATTCCGCCATCAACAAATGTGCTGCCAAGCCGCGCGCCAAGACGTTGAACGGTGTCGGCTAGTTGATCATGGGAAGTTACGTATGAGACATGGTCTAAGTGCATGGGTAAATCTAACCCTATGAAAAGGGGTGCTTTTTACCAAAATTGACGATTTAAACTCATTAATATTGAATTTATAGTTTGACTGACCTAGCTTCCCCATTTAAAGTGGCTAGAGGTCCGGTTGAATACTTCCAGGCACCTCTGATTTACTTATCTATCAACGGTAATGATGGCAAAACGTGGTCTCGATGATGGATAGCGAAGGGAGACGAAATTCAAAAAATATTGGGGATCGTTCTAGCCCGCAATGAGAGTACTTTGATTTCAATATCCGTTAGTCATGCATTGATGAATGGCTGCACCGAGGTTTGTATACTTGTACACGATAGCAATCAAGATTTTAGAGAAGAAGTAATTCTGCTTCAAAAACTTTGGCCTAACAGAATACATATCTTTTATCAGGAAGAATTTAAATTTCATCAAGCAATTGCCGTGCATGCCATTAGATTTCTTATGCAGAATCGGAACTATGATTGGATCTATGCCTTTGATGCAGATGAATTTATGGTTCAGAGTGAAGATTTTAGTATTTGTGATTTCCTAGAAGGGGTTCCATCTGAAATCCAATCTGTGCGATATGAAATAAGAAATTGGATTTCTAATTACAATTTTGAGCTTAAGCACTACGAAGAATTCTTGGATATCATTTATGTTTCTGAGCCACAATCAATTTCATATCCAAATATCAGTATTTTGAAAGAGAAAATAAAAAATAATGAAGCTAATTTTTTTGATCTTACTTTCCCTTCTAAAATAATTTTTCGTGCAAGTGCACCTTATGTTCTTGCTTCTGGAGCACATTATTTGGAGGGATACCGTGAAGATATAGAGATATCTATCGACAGTAAATTTTTTCAGATAGCGCACGTGCCATTTTTGACAAAATTACGACTTTTATTGCGTGTTGAACATGGGGAAAATTTAATGTTATCTGAATATCCCGAAGTAGTTGGTTGGCAAGAGAAAATGTTGTTCGAGTTAAATCGTGAGAGTGGGTTGGATAATTTTTGGGAATTCCACTCAACAAAAATATTAGAAAAAAATTTAGATTCTGGGAAACCTTTTGCAAGAGTTGACTTTGCATTTCGAAATACAATCGGACCAACGGTAAAAGTTTTAAATGAATTAATTTTAAGCAATACCTTCTCTGAGGTCTATCCGTTAAAGAACATTGACATTTCAAGTTTAGTAAATTTTTACAAATTTATTTTTAAATTTAATCCCGAGTACGACATTTTGATTGTTCAGCGCGATATTGCTATGGCCGAGCGGGATCATGCACTAGTGGAGCGGGATCATGCACTAGTAGAGCGGGATCATGCACTAGTAGAGCGGGATCATGCACTAGTAGAGCGGGATCATGCACTAGTGGAGCGGGATCATGCAGTGGCCGAGCGGGATCATGCACTAGTGGAGCGGGATCATGCAGTGGCCGAGCGGGATCATGCAGTGGCCGAGCGGGATCATGCAGTGGCCGAGCGGGATCATGCAGTGGCCGAGCGGGATCATGCACTAGTGGAGCGGGATCATATTCAAAAATCTACTATCTGGAAAATTTTTAGACCTTACAGGTTACTGAAGTCAAAATTAATTTCATTTAGGTAAGATTTTTTAGTTACAGAGCAGTGTTGAGGTCACAATACTCACATCTAAACTCCGATATGATGCTCACTCGGTGCAGCCTATGACTTAGGCCTAAAAATAGGTTTTTTATAGTCTTACACCTGGGGCCTTTAGCTCAGTCGGTAGAGCAACAGACTTTTAATCTGTGGGTCGTCGGTTCGATCCCGACAGGGCCCACTTTGGTATAGTTAAGGTACTAATCAAGGACAGTGTCCGATTTGTCCTATCTTCACTACAAACACCCACCTAAGGCGTAGAGGTGAATAGAGGCAGCGACGGCTGACTCTGTAAGACAAAACCGGTTAACAAGGGGCAAAACAAAATGGCATTTAAGGCCAAGAAATCCAAGGCAGTTGAGTCTTCAACTCCTGCTTCCTGGAGCGTTGCCCAATTTTCATCCTTCTACACACAAAACCGATCTGAGCTTATTGCCCATGCCAATCGGATTGTTAAGGATAAGGCAAAGGCTGAAGAGATCACCCAAGAAGCACTAGTTAAGTTCATGCTAGCTGCTCCTGAATTATCAAGTAATGATCATGCTCTTTCTTATCTTCACCGCACAATTGAAAACCTATGTATTGATCTATTCCGTGCTGAAAACCGTAGGCCAAATCTTGTTGCCCTAGATGATGCCTCAGCTGAGGTTGAATCAACCTGGCAGGTATCAGGGGACCACTCACTAGCAATATCTGCAGCGGAGGATGCTGCAATTATTCGTCAAGCACTTTCCTTACTTTCCCCAGCAGAGCGTGCTGCTCTAGTTATGTGGGAGGTTGAAGGACGTTCAACTGCTGAGATTGCTAAAGAGCTTGGTATTAAAGAGTCTGCAGTTCGCCACACAGTCTCTCGTGCTAGAGCTTCACTTCGTAAGGTTCTATCTGAGCTTGTTATTGATGAGGCCCGCGGCCTAACCGCTTTGGATCTTTTATCCACCACTTATAAGAAAGCAGCTGAGCTTGCCGGTAAATCATCAAAGATCGCGCTCACCTTTATTCTAGTTCTAACCGCATTCCTGGGTCTTAACTCCTTAACTGGTAATGAACCTAATACCTCTATTACTACCTCTTCATCCCAGCTTTCAAATAACCAAGATCTACCAGTAGTTGCAGCTCCTGTAACTCCAGAGGCTCCTGCTGTAAAGCCAGTAGTTAATACCAAGAGTATTACCGCTACTGAGTACGCAGATCACATGCAACTTTCCGTAGCACAACTTGAGACTGTGACTCTAATGCTGCAAGTACTAGAGCAAACAGATGGTGGGCCAGCCCCCACTGAATAAATAGATTTCCGCACTTCATTGGCATTACACGTGTGTGCCAGGGGAGGACGGAATTAGAAGATCGAAAGATCTTCGAGCCAGATTCAGGAAATTCCTGAGTCTGACTAACGAAAGGAAAAAAATGTCTACAAAGACACTACGCAAGCGCATCGCGCTTGTTGCAGTATCAGCGATGGGCTTTGGTCTTTTGTCTGCAACAGCAGCAAATGCTGATGCACTCGCTGCTTCTGAAATCGTAAACACAACTGCAGCAGCAGGTGTGAACACAACTCGTCTCTGCGCAGCTGGTACTCCAACCGCAGTAGCAACACCAGCAACAATCGGTGTTGGTGGTACTTATCAGTTCACACTTTCTGGTGGAGATGCAGATACAGGCTATGCTGTAATTTCTGGTCCAGCTAACTGGTCTGCAACTGCTGCTACAGCAGGCATGGTGTTTGATTCCACACAAACTACCTTGACACTTACTGACGGCGACAGTTCAGTTGTACCAGTACTCAGCGTTTCAGGTGCCGGTGCTATTCAAGTTGCTTGGTATACATCAACAGCTGCAACAACACTACTTGAGACTTACTACATCACAGGTGTGGCATCATGTACATCTGGTGCATCTGTAGCAAACTCATATGTACAGGTGTCAGATAGCTCTTCATACATCGATACAGCAGCTAACTGGATTGCACGTCAAACAAATACAGCTACTACTTCTACTGCATTCCTTGCAACTACAGACCAATCAGCAACAAACATGGACACATCACTTGATGTTCGTACTTTGTTTGCAAATGACGCATCTGCATACATTGCAATCGAAGCAAACGATGCATACAAGATTGCAATCGGTGGATCTACAAACTTGCTAGTTATCTCATGCGATAACGCAGCACGCGTTAATAGCACCGTGTTCAACTTCTACAGTACATCAAGCTTCACAGGTGAAACAAATACTGGTGGTGCAATTCGTGTACAGCAACCTGTTTCAGGTGTTGCTGCGACAGTTACTTGTACAGTCTCTGTTAACGGTGTCCTTCTTTCAACAAAGGCGATTAAGTTCGCTGGAGATCTAGCATCGATTACAATCGCTGCATCCCGTATCGGCGCACCTGGCAGTACTGGTCGCTTCACATACGAAGCTAAAGATGCTGCAGGCAACCGCCTGACATCAGCTCTTGGTACTTCAGATGCTGACGTTCTTGGATCAAATATCTCAAGCATCACACTTACATCAGGTGCTGGCGGAGTCACACTTGGTGGATTCGCAGAAGTTACAGCAGATGGTGCTTCATACTTTGGTCAGTCATACGGTGCGGGTTCAAACCCATACGTATCTGGCAAGGGTTATGCAACATTTACCTGCTATGACTACGGCACAAAGGCCATAAGTGTCTATGCATACACAGCTGCTGGTGCGAAGCTCACATCAAACACTGAAACACTTACTTGTGATGATGCTGCAGTTTATACATACGCAGCTTCACTTGATAAAGCAAGTTACAAGCAAGGTGACGTAGCAACTCTTACAATCACTGCTAAGGGTTCTGGTGGAAACGCAACTGCATACGGAACAACTCCAGGAGCAGGCTACTCAGTAGCTATGCCAGGAATGACAGCCGTAACAACTCCTGCAACTACAGATACAGAGACAGTATCACGCACTGGCGTATGGACATACACATACACAGTAAATGTTGGTGCTGAAGGTGATTATAACGGTGCTGTAAAGATCGCTGTTGCTTCAACAAGCGCTCAATACAACAAGTCAGTTACAATTCCTTACTCAATCGCTTCAACTGGTGGTGTTACAAATGCTGATGTTCTGAAGTCGATCGTTGCGTTAATCGCATCAATTAACAAGCAGATCCAAGCACTACAGAAGTTGATCCTAAAAAGATAAATAACTTCTAAACCTGTAAAGGGCGGTTCCCTCTAATTGAGGGGGCCGCCCTTTCGGCTATAAAAAGCCTAAGAGTAGGATTTAAACAAGGCAGCAAATAGAATTATTTTGTGAAAACCTTGATAACCGGTGGGGCCGGTTTTATTGGCTCTGACCTTATTGAGTACTTAACATCAAAAAGTGAGCAGGTATTAGTTTTAGATGATTTTAGTGGATCTGAAGAGCTGAATTTAAATAGAGCTTTAAAGGGTGATTTAGTAGAGTTAATTAATGGATCAATCTTAGATCAAAATCTAGTCGAAGATCTTATGCAATCTGTAACTAAGTGTTATCACTTAGCTGCATCCCTTGGTGTTGAGCGCATAAACAACGATCCTCTTAAATCTCTTGAAGTAAATATTAAAGGAACTGAAATAGTATTAAATGCCGCATCAAAATTTAATGTGAGGAGCTTATTAGCCTCCAGTTCAGAGGTTTATGGAAGAAATCCTATTATGCCTCTAAATGAAGAATCTGATCGAGTATTGGGTTCGCCAAAGGTGGCAAGGTGGAGCTACTCAGAAGCGAAAGCAATTGATGAGTTTTATGCATTTGAATTAAATAAGAAAGAGGCTTTCAAGGTAACAATTGCTAGATTATTTAATACTGTTGGCCCTGGGCAAAGTGGCACATATGGAATGGTTCTACCCAGATTCATAAAAGCTGCAATTAGTAATCAACCGTTATTAGTTTATGGTGATGGTAGTCAAAGTAGATCATTTTGTGCGGTCTCTGATGTAGTAGTGGCTTTGGATGATTTAATGGGTACTTCAGAGAGCATCGGCCAGGCATATAACATCGGATCAACTAATGAGATCTCTATAAAAGATTTAGCAGCTAAAGTTATTGAATTAACTGACTCTAAGTCGCAGATAGTTTTTAAGAAACATAGCGATGTTTTTGGTGATGATTTTGAAGAGCCAGCCAGAAGGGTCCCTGATATATCAAAGATATATAAAGCTATTGGTTGGAAACCAAAGAAGAGCTTAGATGAGATTATTTTAGAGGTCGCAGAGTATATAAAGGCTAATGAAATTTAATTTAATTCAGTACTCAATCCTACTTATAGTAGTTTTTGTAACTGCTTTTGTAATTACTCCAGTATTTAGAAGTATTGCAAGAAAATTAAAAATATTAGATTACCCAGGTGGTAGAAAGCTTCAGGCAAACCCTGTTGCCTACCTAGGCGGCCTTGCAATAATTACCCCAATTACTCTTGGTTCATTTTTAATACTTTTTACCTCACTCTCAATAGATCTAAAACAGCAATTGTATTTAGGCCTAATACTGCCAGCACTAGCAATTGCATTTATTGGATTAATAGATGATGTTTACCAACTACCACCCTGGCCTAGATTCCTATCTCAGAGCGCAGTGGGGTTAATTACCTCATTTATGCTCTACTTAAGTGGAGCTGGCGTTGAGATATTTGGTAATCAATTACTTAATTCATTAGCCACAATATTTTGGGTAGTTGCGATAATTAATGCACTTAACTTTATAGATAATATGGATGGGCTAGCTACTAGCATCTCAATTGTTGCATCCCTTGGAATGTTTGTTTTGGCTTACCTAAATAATCAATACCTAGTAGCAGCCTTATCTTTAGCAATATTTGCATCCTGTCTTGGGTTTCTATTTTGGAATAAAAGACCAGCATCCATCTATTTGGGGGACGCCGGGGCGCTCTACCTTGGTTTCTTACTTGCTGCAATTTCGATAAGAATTGATTTAGATAATGACTCTGCACCAATTAGAGCTTTAGTGCTTATTTTGATTCTAGCAATTCCAGTAATTGACACAACACAGGTTGTAGTTTCAAGAATTATAAAGGGCAAATCACCATTTCAAGGTGGGCGAGACCATATCTCACACCTTTTACTAAATCGCGGGCTTAGTCAAAGAGTGGTTTTATTCATACTTACAACCTTTGCAGTACTTTTTGCAGGTGTTGCCATAATTTTAGCTGAGGTGATTTAGTTGAATCATAAGATATTAATTACTGGTGGTGCTGGTTTTATTGGCTCAGTAATCTCTTCCTACTTATTAGATAATGAGTATGAAGTTGTCGTAATTGATGACCTATCAACAGGTAATAAGGGAGCACTTGATGAAAGGGCAACCTTTTATCAAGGAAGTATTTTAGATAAATCTTTTCTTACAACAGCTTTAGCTGGTGTTGATGCCGTGATTCACTGCGCTGCAAAATCAATTGTTGAAGAGTCAGTGCAAAAGCCTGAGTTATATGAACAGGTAAATTATCAGGGAACAAAGGTATTACTTGATGTAATGACGCAGGCGGGGATAAATAAGATCATTTTTTCATCTACCGCAGCAGTTTATGGTGAGGCTAAAACTCAACCTATTCCTGAAAATGCAGCGTTATCTGCGCTAAATCCATACGGACAAAGTAAAATAAAGTGTGAAGAAGAGATAGGTAAAAAAGTTGCAGATGGTTTGGCAGCAATTACTTTTAGATACTTTAATATTGCTGGCAGTTCTAAAAATAGTTTAGGTAAATTGTTTTTTAGAAACCATGAGAATGAAAGCCAATTAATTCCAAAGATTCTAAATAAACTTAATAAGGGTGATAAAGAGGTTACTGTTGATGTTTATGGTGATAAGTGGCAAACACCAGATGGCAGCTGTATTAGAGATTATTTACATGTTAAAGATTTAGCACACGCCCACCTATTAGCCTTGAATAAGTTAACAAAGAGTGAGCACCAAATCATTAATTTAGGATCAGGTAAGGGTTATTCAGTCTTTGAAGTGATAGATCAGATTGATAAATCTGTTGGGGTTAAATTAAATAGAAATATCTACCCTGCTAGATCAGGAGATCCTACGGCTTTGTTGGCTGATATCAGTAAGGCCAAAGAGATATTAGGTTGGCAACCAAAGTCAGGCCTAGTAGAAATTATTGCTGATAGTTGGCAGGGTAGCCAACAACTCAGATAGCCTACCTAAGTGAAGATTGCAATTATTGGCCAAGGTTATGTTGGCCTTGCTTTAGCAAAAGCAGCAATTAATGCTGGCCATAAAGTAGTTGGCTTTGATACAAATCTAAAGGTAATTGAAGATATAAATAATCAGATTACTAAGGATGAGTTCTTAAACAATTCAAATTACTTACCTACAAATAAAGAAGCAGATGTTAAAGATCAAGAGATTTATATTATTGCCGTTCCTACCCCACTAGACGAGAATAATTTACCTGATATTTCTTATCTAAATGCGGCTAGTAAGTTAATTGCAGAATCTGCACCTAATGGCGCTCTAGTTATTAATGAGTCAACCTCTTATCCAGGAACTCTGCGTGAGATTGTTATAACTCAAATTAGTAAATCAAATAAAGCTAACTTTTTATATGCAGCAGCCCCAGAGCGAATTGATCCAGCGAATACCAAATGGAGTATTAAAAATACTCCTAGAGTTATTGCAGGAGTAGATGAAGCATCAACAAATGCTGCCCTTGTATTTTATAGATCTATCTGTGATCAAGTTGAAGTAGTTTTATCACCTGAGGTGGCAGAGGCTGCAAAGTTATTTGAAAATACCTTCCGTCAGGTGAATATCGCATTAGTAAATGAATTAGCTCAGATAAGTCAGAAGTTAAATATTTCAGCAAATGAGGTAATAGCTGCAGCATCAACTAAACCATTTGGTTTTATGCCATTTAATCCAGGCCTAGGTGTTGGCGGACACTGCATTCCAATTGATCCGATCTATCTAGCACAGAAGGCAAAGAGTGTTGGTGCAACTGCTGCCTTTATTGATCAGGCAAATAAAGTTAATGCACAGATGCCCCTTTATATTTTAGAGAGAATTAAATCTTTACTAGATAATGATTTAAAAGGTAAGAAGATTTGTATTATAGGACTTTCCTATAAAGCAGATGTATCAGATCTTAGGCAAAGTCCATCTTTAGTCTTATGGAAAGAATTAGAAAAGCAGGGTGCAAAGGTAGCTTTTCATGATGAGGTAGTGAAAGTCTATGAAAGCATTGAAAGTTCATCACTTACTGTAAATGCCTATGATCTGTCTGTAGTTGCAATTAGGCATAGTAATTTAGATATAGATAGCCTTAAAAAATCAGCTCCAATAATTTTTGATTGCACCGGCAGTATAGAAGGCTACTATAGATTGTAATTTAAGCCTTTAGATAGACATCTCTGTGGGCTTTGATAAATTTAGAGGTAGAAAAGTTTTTTAAAGCCATAAATTTTGCATTTTTTGAAAAAGTACTTCTTAGTTTTTTATCTAAAGCAAGCTTTTTAATACCCTCAATTAATTGTTTCTCACTTCCATCACATAAAATACCAGTCTTGTTATTAATAACTACTTCAGAGACTGATCCAACATTAGTTGCCACAGTAGGAATTCCAGCTAATTGTGCCTCAATCATGGCAATCGGTATACCCTCATTCTTACTAGTTGATAGAAAGATATCAGCAATAGGTAGTACATTTTTTGCATCTTGCCAACCAAGTACTTTTAGATTTTTTGGTGCATTTGCTTTTATTTCTTGTAATAAATCCCCACCACCTGCTATATAGAAATCAATCTCTGGGAGGGATTGTGCAATGGCAATTACTTTGTGTGGGTCTTTAACTCCAGTAACTCTAGCTAGCCAGAGCACTCTAAATCTTTTTTTGTCTCGAACTTTTAGCTTTTTTAACGCACTTTCCTTACTTAACAACTTAAGCGGTATTACTGCAGGTGGTATAGAAATAGTTCTCTTTTTCCCTTTAATTCCCCTACTCACTAAATCTCTCTTAACATTCTCACCAACAGTTATTAATTGATCACTTTTTTTAGATAAGCTTTTTTCAATTGACTTGATGAGAAGTGCTTTAAATCCTTTAAACTCTGGATTATCAAATAGGTGGCCATGAAAGGTGTGAACAACCTTTAGTTTTTTGCCTAAACCCTCTTCAATCCTATTTCTTTGCGCTCTTACCAAAAGCCCTGCTTTAAAGGTATGGGTGTGAACTATGTCTGGCTTAATTTTAGAGATTACTTCTCGTACTTCTTTTGCTGCCCTCAGATCACTTGTTAGCGATATTTTTCTGCCAAGATTTCTAATCCTAATTAGCTTGAGTTTTTTTAAGCCGGGATCTTCAATCTCACCTGTCTGAACATTTCCAGTTGCAATCAGTGATTTAATCCCAGATTTATTTAAACCATCATTTAATATGATTAGGTATTTGGCTGTGCCACCAAGATTTAATCTGGCAATAATATGTAATACCATCATATTAAGCACCACTGACTTGATACGCCGCTATCACCTCAGCTGGTTGTCCTACCATTTCAATCTGGCCTTTTTCAATCCAGATAACCTTTTGTGCGAGCTCTGCAACAGTTGCTAGATCATGGGAGACCATGATTACTGTGCAGCCAGAGGTGATAATTTCAAGTAAACGCTTCCTTGATTTGATAGCAAATTCACCATCACCAACACTTAATACCTCATCAATTAGTAAGATATCTGGGATTTCATCAGTGGCTACTGAAAAAGCAAGCCGGGCAACCATGCCAGTTGAGTAGGTACGCAGTTGATAATCTAAGTGATCAGCAACCCCTGCCCAATTAATGATCTCATTTATCCTTGGCTTGACCTTATCTATATCCCGATCTAATAGGGCTGAGTAAAAAAGAATATTTTCTTTACCAGTTAATTCAGAGTTAAAGCCAGCACCTAACTCAATCATTGGTGCTACTTGACCTGTAATTAAAATACTACCTGTAGTTGGGTTTATCACCCTAGCTAATATTTTAAGTAGGGTGGATTTACCGGCACCATTTTTGCCAATTATTGCAACTGTCTCACCCTTTTTTATCTCAAAGGTAATATTTTTAATTGCTACATAATCCTCAATAGATACCTTGCCGTGGAGAAAATCTCTAAATAAGGTTTTTAGGGATGAGTGTTGTTTATTTAATACTCGGTAAGCAAAGCTGATATTTTTAGCCTCAATCACATTCATTACAACATCGCAATCGTCTTAGACCAGCGCTTTTTAAAAAACAGATTACCTAGTGCGAAGGTAGTAATACTTATTAAAGCGAGATAGAGAAAATCACGCCAGGTGGCGGTGGCATTATCGGAGAATGCCCATCTAAAGGCATCTAGGAAACTTGTTAATGGATTTAGGGTGACGATCTGCTGCATTGACTCATTTAATATTCCAATTGGATAAAAGATTGGGGTGAGGTAGATCAGGATTAGAAGCAGCACATTTACAATATTTTTAGCATCTTCGAATCTGATAAAAATTACTGAAAGTGTGAGTCCAATACCGGCGGTGAAGAAGGCCATAAATAGGCCAATGACTAAAACCAGAGGAAAGGTAAGTGAGAGGGTTTGGCCTGAGATATACACAACTACTGCAAGTGGAATTAAGCCAATTAGAAAGTTAATAAATGCAGCAAGGGCTGCAGCAAAGGCAAATATCTTTGGAGGCACAGACACCTTAGTTAATACCCCACCATTTGCAGCTATGGAGTTAGCAGCTTGAAGTAAGCCCTGGCTAAAGAAGGTATTTAGCAAAATACCAGCCATAAGGTAGGGGGCAAATTGCTGACCTACCTCTAATTTACCAACAAATAAAAATGAAAAAACTATCCATAATACAAAGCTTGTTAGCATTGGATTAAGTAGGGTCCAGCCAATACCAATCACACTTCGCTTATAACGAAGAGTTAACTCCTGTTGGATTAGAAGTCTTAGTAATTGGAGATTGTTTTTACTAAAGCCGGTAAGTGAATAAAGTGATACTTTTTTAGCCCTCATTTGTGAGTAATTCTAAACCCTTTTTTAACATTTAAACTCATCTAACCTAGAGTAGGGCTATGAGTACTACTGGTGGATTTACTTCATCTGGGCTATTACAAGAGGAGCTCTTACTTACGCTGCCTGCGTTAGATATGGCAGATGCTGTGGAGATAGGTGAGATTGCAAAATCATTTGGTATCCAGCGAGATCTGCCAATTGCAGTTGAGGTGAGACTTGGAGATTGGATCATTTATCACGCATCCCTTCCTGGGTCTACAGCAGAGAATCAATGGTGGATAGATCGAAAAGCCAGAGTTGTAATGCTTAAGCATCACTCAACAATGTATGAAAGAGTTAGTGCGCAGGAGCGTGGAGTTGATTGGCATAAGGAGAATAATTTATTGGATGAAACCCATGCTATTCATGGCGGCGGTCTACCATTAATAACTAAGGATGATGGACTTTCTGGTGTTCTACTAATTAGTGGCCTGCCACATGTGCAAGATCATCTACTCGGTGTTGAAGTATTAACTGAGTTTCTAGCACGTAAGGGTGAACTACTGTGAGTAATCAAGTTTGGGTATGTGGTGAGGTAGTAATTGATTTAATTCCAGATGGCACTGAGCGCAAAGCTGTTGTTGGTGGTGGGCCAGCGAACACTGCAAAGGCATTATCAAAGCTTGGGATCTCAACACAATTCATTGATGGCATATCAACTGATAAGTATGGTCAGATGGCACTTCATGAGTTAGAAAAAGATAGCGTTTTACTAGATTTTGTTAAGTTCTCAGATAAGCCAACCTGCCTTGCAATTGTTTCTTTAAATTCAAAGGGTGGGGCCACATATGAGTTTGTAATAGATGACACTGCAACCTTTGATTTCTCACACTCTTGGCTGCCTGATGCTGCTGATAAAAAGCCATTACTGCTTCATATTGGCACGCTAGTAACAGCGATAGAGCCTGCAGCATCTGTTTTATTTGAATGGGCAAAGAAGGTTGCACTAGTTGCGCCAATTGTCTTTGATCCAAATATAAGACCTGCGGTAATGAGTGATAGAAATGAGTATGTGAAGCAGGTTGAGCGGTGGGTATCAATTTCTAGTGCAGTTAAAGTAAGTGATGATGATATTTACTGGCTATATCCAGGGCAAGACCTAGATAAAGTAACAAAGAGATGGTTAGAAATGGGCCCTGAGTTAGTAGTTGTTACCTTCGGTGATAAAGGATTAGCAGGGTATCGAGAAAATTCAAAGATAAGTGTTGATGCAAAAAAGGTTGTTGTTGCAGATACGGTGGGAGCTGGTGACACTGTGGGAGCAATTTTGGTTGAGGCAATCATTGAAGATGGTTTAGATAAGTTAACTGGGGAACGTCTTTCTTTAATGCTTGATAGAGCAGCCAGGGCTGCTGCTATTACTGTTTCAAGATCTGGCGCCCTGCCTCCCGGCAGGGATGAGATTTAAATAAGATGCTTAATATTGATGGAGATCAGATATCAATTGGAATTGATCTAGATCAAGGCGGCCGCCTTGCCTCACTTCAATGGCGGGATATGCAGTTTGCAGTACCTTTTAATGGTGATGTTTTGCGTTGGGGTTGGTATGCGATGGCGCCATGGGCTGGGCGCATAAAAGATGGTTTAGTTAAAGATAGTAAGGGTGTGAGCCATCAACTGCCAACAACTTTTATGCCACCACATGCTATTCATGGCTTTGGCTTTTTCTCATCTTGGCAGGATTTAGGTGCTGGTAAACAATTACTTGAGTTTCCTACTCCTTATAACGGTGCGTTAGTAATACAACACTTTGAGATATTAGATGACGCCCTACGTTGGTCACTTGAGTATGAAGCAAATGGATGTGATCTACCATTTTCATTAGGTTTTCATCCATTAATTGCAAGAGATATTGGTAAGGGTGATAGCGCTGAGTTAGATTTTAAAGCAAATAAGATGATGGTGCGTGATCAAGATTATGTATTAACCGGTGAGTATTTACCACAACCACCTGGTCCATGGGATGACACCTTTGTTGAGATTATTGGAACACCAGAGATTATTTGGCCAGGTGCAGCTAGATTAACTGTTGAATCAGATGCACCCTACTGGAATGTTTATACTGAAAGTGAGGATGGTATTTGTCTTGCGCCACAAACAGCTCCACCAAATGCTCAACTATTGGGAGTAACTGGTGATAACTACATAGAGGCGTTATTTAGATTTTCTGAGGATTTATAGTATTTTCAGATAGAAATTATTTTGCTATAATTTACTCAACCAATCCTTCGTAGAAATTTGCTCATGAATAAGGGACCCTTGCGGGTCCCTTATTTTTATACTACCTATGGAAACTTATGCTTTTAATCGATATAAAACATCTTTACTAGATAACTCAAACCCTAACGAGTCATAGAGGTTTAATGCTGCTTTGTTATCAAAATCAACATATAACATCGCATCCGTTAGCCCTTGATACTTTAAGTAATTAAGTGCGGTAATAGTTAACGCCTTACCAATACCAAGGCCGGCGTATGCAGGATCTACTGCGGTTATATAGATCTCACCAATTGCTGGGTGGGCATGTGATGCTTCACCGTCATGATCATGTGAGTGCTCACCATGAACTTTGGTCCAAGTTGAGGCAATTACTTGCTTATTTTTTTCAACAATAAAAAAGCCCTTCTCATCAAACCATTCCTCACTTAACCTGTGATTTAGATCAGATAACTGCCAACCACCTTGCTCTGGGTGATCTTTAAATACTTTATTGTTTAATTCAAGCCAATCATCACTATCTATCCCAGGTAAAAAGCTTCTAATGATAATTTCTTTATCAATGATTGGTAGCCGCTGGATATCTGTTAGTGACTTACTCATTTGAAGCACTGTTCTTATTTTTTCAAAGTTAAATGAGGCTGCAAGGTTATGGGCCACCTCTGCCTCACCATGAACCCAAAGTCTTAATGATTTGCCACAGATTTTTATTGCTTCACTTAGTAGCGCTCTTCCAACGCCTGCGCCTCTATGATCCGGATCAACTACTAATTCAACACAAGGACCAGCTACTAAATCTGTTTGATCAAGGTGGGCATAGCCAATTACTTGATTATCTTTTTCAACTAGTAAATGAGAATCTGCCTTATCTCCGCCATAGCGAAGGTGAAGCAGGATGTGCTCTGCAATTGGGGGCGTACCATCATGATTTGTGGTGCGGTTTATTAAATCAAGAACGAGTGATTGCTGGGTGTCAGATAAGTGATCTAAGTGTTGCAAAGTATTATTAATTTATATCTGCTGTTACAGGGTTATTACTTGTGCTAAATCTGTAACCAACATTTCTAACAGTATCAATTACTGATTCAAACTCTGGTCCTAACTTTGAGCGCAGGCGCCTAATATGAACATCAACTGTTCTAGTGCCACCGAAGTAGTCATATCCCCAGATCTCTTGCAAAAGTTGTGACCTTGAGAAGACTCTGCCTGGGTGTTGGGCTAGGTATTTAAGTAGTTCAAACTCTTTAAAGGTTAGATCTAAAGTTCGCCCTTTAATTTTGGCTGTGTAAGAATCCTCATCAATTACTACATCACCTGATCTAATCTCTTTAAGAGAAGGATTCTTAGCAAGCTGATCAATTGCATCTTTGCCAATAACAATTCTTATTCGAGCATCTACCTCAGCAGGTCCTGCGGTATCAAGGATTACATCCGTAATACCCCAATCAGCATTAATAGCTGATAGGCCGCCCTCGGTAGTAACAATAATTAACGGTGTTGAGACACCGGTAGTAGTAATTAACTTTGTAAAAGATTTTGCTGTTGGTAGATCACGACGAGCATCAATGATTATGCAATCTGTAATTGGAGCATCTACTAAAACAGATGCTTCAGCAGGCAGGATTCGAACATCATGTTGTAGTAAACCCAGAGCTGGCAACACATCAGCGGATGCACCAGTTGAGTTAGTCAGCATTAGAATCTTTGCCATAAGAGTGGTAAGAATACACTCATGAGGACGCTGCCACTACTTGGTTTAATTTTGGTACTAACTAGCGTATTTGGCATTTACTACCGCTCTAAAAATGGGGTAATTCGCAAAAAACGTAGATTACATATTAGCCAGGCAGAGTTTGCTGGCAGCTATGGAAGTAGGGCCACTATCTTGATTTTCTCCACCACCTTCTGCACTCAGTGCCGGGCTGCTAAATCTTTAATCTCTGAGGTAATAAAAAATCAGGATGATATTTCATATGTAGAAGTAGATGCTGAATCTAATTTAGAGCTAGTTAGAAGAGTTGGGATTAGATCAACTCCAACTACCTTATTTTTAGATAGAGCCGGTTTTGAGATCGCTAGGGCAACTGGGGCGCCTAAGCGTGATCAATTAATAAAGGTGATTAGCGCTTTATAGATCCTGCAAATTACTCGCAAGAACAATCTGTTTAAATGATATAAAATATTCTCATGTTCTCTATACAACCTGTGTTTTTCACAAAGCGCCGCGTGATTGATTACGCCCGTGCTAAGGGTTGTATGTGTTGGCTAAGTAATTAATTGTAATAAAAATTAATTTATTTAATCCAACAACTTTAAAGGAGAAAAAAGTGTCAACTATTAATCAGGTATCAAAAAAAGCTATCCTAATCGATGCCAGAGGGCCTCGCTATAGCGCAGGGATTACAACTGTAGTACTGGCTCTTGCCTTAATATCAGAATCTGTTTATCTAATTGGATTTCAATTTGCAGTCTTTTTATCTACTGTTTTATTTGGACTACGCAAATCAATCTATGGTTTTATTTATCGAGGTCTAATCCAGCCAAGACTTAAAGGTCCTGTGCCGAGTGAGGATCAGCGTGCTCCTAGATTTGCGCAATTCATTGGCGCACTCTTTGCATTTGTGGCGTTACTAGGTGGTGTTAGCGGCAATAGCGCGGTGTTTTTAATTGCAACTAGCTTTGCGCTAGGAGCTGCCTTTTTAAATGCTGCCTTTGGTTTTTGCTTAGGATGTCAGATGTATTTAATCCTAGTTCGCTCATTTAAGCGTAGTTAAAGGTTAACTAGGTGATTTGCTGTGGTTTAGACTTAAGCCATGGCACATGAACTGCATGAAAAAGGTCTTCGTTTAACACCACAACGTGAGTTGGTATTAAGCGCGGTTAGATCATTAGGTCATGCAACACCGGAAGAAGTTGCGGAGAAAGTCCGCAGTACTCATCCTGGTATTAATCTTTCAACGGTATATCGAAACCTGGAAACTCTAGAAAATGTTGGTTTAGTCCTACACACTCACTTAGGTCATGGTGGCGCTACCTACCATGCAGCCGAGGAGCTAACTCATCTGCATTTAGTTTGCTCTGATTGCGGCGGGATAGGGGATGCCCCGATTGAGGCAGCTGCTAACTTTGTGAACACATTAAGTGATGATTACGGATTTAAAACAGATGTTACACACTTTGCTATTTATGGATTATGCGCGAAGTGCGCAGAAAAAAATGATCAAAAAAAGCGCACGGATGGTAAAACAAAATGAGCGCGGTCTTAGTTGAGTCAGGTCCTGATAAGGGTGCCATTTGGCATTTTGGTGAGCCAAATAAAGAACAAAAAGAGCTAGCAGCGGGGAACGCGTGGGCAGACCTTTCTCATCGCGGTGTTTTATCTGTTACAGGTAAAGATCGCCTTACTTGGTTGCACTCACTAACTACTCAACATCTTGAGCAACTGCCACCTGCAAAATGGGTTGACGCGTTAATACTTGATCCACAGGGGCATGTTATCGAGCAGTTGTTTTTAGTAGATGATGGCATAACTACCTGGATTCACACAGAAACAGCTCGCATTACGCCATTACTTGATTACTTAACTAAGATGAAATTTATGTTAGATGTTGATGTTAAAGATGAAAGTAGTAATTACGCAGTGTTAAGGGCGCCAGGTAAAAGTGATGAAATAGGTGGGCCATACGCACTTGTGCCAAGGAGTGAATTAACTGAAACAAAGGAAGCATTTAGCAAGTCTCATACCCAAGTTGGTATTTGGGCACTTGAAGCTTTAAGAGTGGCGCAAGGACGAGCAAGGTTGTTATTTGAAGTTGATCATAAATCTATTCCAAATGAATTAGGTTTTTTAAATAAAGCAGTGCATATGAATAAGGGCTGCTACCGTGGGCAAGAAACTGTGGCTAAGGTGTTTAATTTAGGACAACCACCTAGAAAGCTTGTGCTACTTCACTTAGATGGCTCTATGGTGGTTATGCCAGAAAATGGCGCTAAGTTATTTGATGGTGAAAAAGAGGTTGGCTTTATTGGCACCGTTGCCCGTCACTATGAGTTAGGCCCGATTGCGTTAGCTGTAATTAAGCGAAACACACCAGCTGATTGCGTTTTAATCGCAGATGGGGTGAGTGCTAACTGGGCGGAGTTATCACTTAAGACAAGTTAGGCTTATCTAATGGAGTTTTTCACAACCGGTTTGCTAATACTTATCAGCCTAATCTTTTCAATATATTTAATTACTAAGGGCGTGCGTGGAATGAAGAAGAGTATTAAAGAACTTAAAGAAGGGAAAAACTAATGGTGTTTTCTATTCCAGAAAATCTGCACCCAGAGTTAATGCCACTTGCTTGGCTAATCGGCACTTGGCGAGGAAAAGGTCGCTGTGAGTATCCAAATATAGAAGGCTTTGAGTTTGCTCAAGAGGTTTCATTTAATCAAGATGGGCAAGATCATTTAAATTACTTTTCAAGGACTTGGGTAATTGATAGTAATAGTGAGATTGTTAAACCATATGACAGTGAGGTTGGTTATTGGCGCCTGCGTGATAAAGAAGTTCTAGAAGTTGTCCTATCTCATAACTCAGGCACTAATGAAGGCTGGCTTGGATTAATACGAGGGCCAAAGATTCAACTCGCCATGGATAAGGCATATGAATCACCAAGTAAGAAAGCTATTGATTCTGGCTCTAGGTTATATGGATTAGTTGAGGGTCAATTATTCACCTCATTAGATGTTGGCAAAGATGGCCATGATCTTCAGGCTTATATGTGGTCATCCCTTGAGCGGGCAGGCTAGAAAATTCAGTAAAGAATTTGTAAGTTAGAATTAAGCCATGAAGCACAGCAAAAAATCACGCATTGCAACCTTAATGGTGCACAGCTCACCTCTTGATCAAGCAGGCGTGGGAGATGCTGGTGGAATGAATGTTTATGTAGTTGAGAGTGCTAAGAAGATGGCGCAATCTGGTGTTGGCGTAGATATTTTTACTAGAGCAAATCACACCAATCTGCCAGAGTCTGTTGAGATAGCAGAGGGTGTAAATGTTAAGCATTTAGTTGCAGGACCATTTGAAGGATTATCGAAAGAGGAGCTGCCTAGCCAATTAGGCGCATTAACTAGCTCATTTATGAATTATCAAAAAGAGTTACCAAATGATTACTATTCACTGCTTCATTCACATTACTGGATCTCAGGCCAACTAGGCTGGATGGTTAGTGAGCGAACTGGTATTCCATTAATTCACACCATGCACACCACCGCAAAGGTTAAAAACTTAAATCTTGCCCAGGGTGAAACACCTGAGCCACAAACTAGAGCAATAGGTGAAGAACAAGTTGTTAAAGCTTCCACTGGCTTAATTGCTAACACAGATGCTGAAGCAGCATCTTTAGTTTCACTCTATGATGCTTGTCCAGATAATGTTTTTGTAGTTGCCCCAGGTGTTGATTTACAAACTTTTGCGCCCGGTAGTGGTAAAGCATCTGCTCGGGTTAAATTAAATATTGCACCCGATGCCATCATGATTACCTTTGTTGGCCGTATTCAGCCTCATAAGGGCCCAGATGTATTACTTAGGGCAGCTGCAGAGATGATCTCTCACTCACCGCATCTTCGGGCAAAGCTTGCAGTTGTAATTATGGGTGGTGCCTCAGGAAGTAGTGATGAGCTTGAGAAAATTAAAACACTTGCAAAGTTTTTAAAGATCCAAGATGTTACCCACTTTATTAATCCTGTCCTTCGTGATCATTTAGCTGATTGGTATAGAGCAAGTGACTTAGTGTGTGTACCAAGTTACTCAGAATCTTTTGGCTTAGTAGCACTTGAAGCCCAAGCTTGTGGCACACCAGTTGTTGCAACTGCAATTGGCGGCCTTCGAACTGCAGTCTCTGATGGAATTTCAGGTTCATTAGTAGATGGACATGATCCAAAGGCATGGTCAGCCGTTATCTCTAGATTAATTACTGAGCCCGCCAGAAGGCTGTTGTTATCAATGGGCGCAGTTGAACATGCTTCCCACTTTGGTTGGGAGAACACCGCTAGAAAAACCTTAGATGTATATGACTGGGCGTTATCTAAACAAACTAGATCAAAACTACGGTTGGCAGGCGATGCTTGAGCCAGCTGCGGTAATTGATGATTTTCTTGCAAGCCATGATTTAAATTATGAGCAAAAGGATGAAAATACTTATCTCATAACGCTGCCTGGGGAAGCTAAACAACAAACACATTGCGCCCTAATTATTGGAGATCACTCGCTAAGTATTAACGCCTTTGTGATTAGAAAACCTGATGAGAATAAAGAGAAGGTTTATGAGTATTTACTTAATAAAAACGCCAGTATGTATTCAATTGCATTTGCTATTAATGAGTTAGGTGATATCTATTTAGTAGGCAGGCTGCCATTACCAGCTGTTAATGAACAAGAGATAGATCGCATACTAGGGGCCGTGCTGCAATATGCTGACTCATCCTTTAATCCACTACTTGAGTTAGGTTTTTCATCGGCCATAAGGCGTGAGTGGGCTTGGCGGGTTTCACGGGGTGAATCACTGGCTAATCTAAAAGCGTTTGAGCATATTATTTAAAACAGATTACTACCAGTAGTTAGTTATTTTAGTTTAAACCCTTTTGGACACTTAGGGTTAACACCACTTACTTTCTTAGTAGTTTTTCCTTTAACGCAACTTATGCTCTTCTTAGCACTAGTCGGTGGCGCAGTAACAGTAGGAGTTTTACTCTCTGCTGCAGTAACGGTAAGTGTTCCTCTACCTAGTACGTAATCACCACCTTTTGCCTCAGGAAATTTTGTGTAGTAAATGCGAAACACTCCGTTAGAACTTTCATAACCTGTTGGATCTAAACCAACTAAACCAGGGGTAGTTAGCATTTCAGGTGCACTCCAACTTAATCCATCCTTTGAGGTACTGATAAATAATTGTTGTTTTCTAGAGGAGGTACATGCGATATCTGCCATAATCATTACGTAATCATTTGCTTTAGCCCTTAAAATTTCAGTGTCAACATATCCGTTTTCAAATCGCCAGCCAGGCTCTTTAGTAAAACTTATGCCATCTGTTGATATATATGAAGCTATTTTTTCTAAACATTTACCAATCACTGGACTTTCAACTATATAAATTCTTACTCGCCCATCTGGAAGCAGTACTGCATCTGGTACTCCCCAGGCCCTAGTACTTGTTGGCACCTTCATATCTTCAGTTGTTGCTGTGCGAGTTCCAATGCCAGTGCAGTTTGCATCTAGGCATGGCGCTGAATAAACCTGCTGAGACTGTGGATCCATATCTTTAAAGTAAGCACGTTTAGATCCATTTGGGAAAGTAACAACTGTAAAATCAAAACCAAGACGACCAGTAAGACTTACTGGTGTACACACTCCAGCATCATTGCAATCACTTGCGATAGTTCCCTGCGCGCCATCTGCGCGCCAAACTCTATCTACGCCATTAATTCTCTCAACATGGGCGGATGCGCCATTCATACCTAATGTGACTGCATCTTCACTCATTCGCCAAGTTGATGCTTGAGCTACGGAAATGGATGAAAAAGTGGAAATAAACAATGCAAGAATAACAAGCCTAATAGTTGGTTTCATAAGAGAATTTTTATAGATTGTAGATATTTCTGTCAAGCATTACTTGGTTAAAATTCAGTAAAATATTCACAAATTACATGAGATAATTAGGCTATGAGTTACAAATTAATCCTTTTGCGTCATGGTGAGAGTGCATGGAATGCTAAGAACTTATTCACCGGCTGGGTTGATGTTGAGCTCTCAGATAAGGGACGTGGTGAGGCAGCTCGTGGTGGTCAGTTACTAAAAGAGGCAAACTTATTGCCAGATGTTCTTCACACATCTCTTCTAACTAGAGCGATTAACACAGCAGATATAGCACTCGTTAGTGCCGGCGTAGTGGGTATTCCAATAAAGCGCAGCTGGCGGCTTAATGAGCGACATTACGGAGCGCTGCAAGGAAAAGATAAGGCTGCAACTCTTAAGGAGTATGGCGAAGAACAATTTAAATTATGGCGCAGATCATTTGATACACCACCTCCACCTATTGCAGATGATGATCAGTACTCACAAAAAAATGATGCTAAGTATGCAAATTTAGGTGAGTCACTTCCTAAGACTGAGTGTTTAAAAGATGTAGTGGCTCGTGTTATCCCCTACCTAAATAATGAGATAAATAATGATCTAAAAAGTGGCAAGGTAGTTTTAATAACAGCGCACGGTAATTCAATTAGAGCAATTGTTAAGTATCTAGATAACATCTCTGATACTGATATTGCAGGCGTTAATATCCCAACTGGAATTCCACTTTTATATGAATTAAATGAGAGCTTTGAGCCAATTACTAAGGGTGGTAGGTATTTAGATCCAAAAGCTGCAGCCGATGCAATTGCAGCCGTTGCTAACCAAGGGCGCTAGAGACTGGCTTAAGAAAATTTACTCGCCCAGCCCATTGGCCAAGGGAAGGTTGAATTGGAGATTTTAAAATCTCTTCAAGTACAGTGGCGTAGATATCTCTAAAATCTGTGGTGATTGCTAAATCACCTTTGATTAAATATTTAAGTGATGGCTGATCACCGTAGTAGCCACCTTTAACGCCGTTACCAACAATAAATACTGGCCCAGATGTACCGTGATCAGTTCCTTGTGAGCCATTAGCAGCCACTCTTCTGCCAAACTCACTATAAATCATAATTGTTACATCCTCTGCTCTAGTTGTAGTTTTTAATTGAGACATAAACCGGGTGACAGAGTCTGAGACCACACCAAGTAAAGATGCTTGCGCATTTGCTTCATCGGCGTGAGTATCAAAGCCGCCAAGTGAGACTGACCATACTTTTGTAGGCGCATTAGCTGCAATTAACTTTCCTACAACATCTAGTTGTTGGGCTAGGTTGTTATCACCACCAGCATTTCCACCATTTATAGTTGGTAAATCAGGTGCGTTTAGTACTGGTGTTTTTAAAATAGGTTGAACAGTTTCTGAAAGATTAAACAGATTACGCATTGATGTTGCAGCTGCTGCCATTAACTTTGATTCACCTTTTAGAGGCTGTGAGAGCTGAGCACATTTGTTAGCCAAAGAACCAGTTGGCACAACTAAGCCACCAAGGGGAAGGGCTGAACCTGATCGTTTAGCACCAGCTAGTAATGGTGGTAATACTGAACCAAGTGATATTGCAAGAAGTGGATCCTCTGGTTGGGAATCAATCCAACGACCTAACCAACCAGTATTTATATTTCGATCAGGAGAGCCTGTTTGCCACTTTGCCATTGATGAAAAGTGTGAGTAATCAGGGTTTGGATATCCAACCCCGCGAATAATTGCTACTTTGTTTTGATCCCATAAACCTTTTAATCCTTTCATGGCAGGATTTAATGCTAACTCTGAGTCAAGTGGCAGCATGTTTTCTGCTTTATAAGAAACTTCCGGACGGGACGAGTAGTAAGTTGAATCTGTATAAGGAATTAAAGTATTAATCCCATCATTTCCACCATATAAAGTAATTAGCACAAGAATTGGAGTCTTTGGCGGCAGCGGGCGGCTGATAGCAGCAGCTGCAATATCTTCAATACTAAGTAATGGCGCAAATAAGCCAGTTGCAATTGAGCCACCGGTGTATTGCAAAAACTTACGGCGTGTAACTTTAAGCATACTTACTCCTTTTCTTTAGATTAAGCACTGACAACATATTCCGGGCTACATAACGCTAAAAGTGCGAATTGCTCAGGATCGGATGAAACTGAGTTTAAAGTTGATTTAGTCCGCTCACTCCATTGATAAACACCTAGCCAGTTTTGACTCTCAGTAACTCTATTGCCCACAGGAATACTTTTTAGTGCTTGTAATTTACTTCTTTTAATTAGCCAATTTGCAAAATCAATTCGATAGAGCGAGCTTGCAGAGCTAAGCCATGCTGATTCAGCTGGCCATCCGCCGACATTAGGAGGTGCGAATGGAACTTGTCCTAATTTGTCTAAATAATTAAATAACCTGCCACTAGTCTCAAGTTTTGAAGGAACTAGCTCTAGTGCGCGGCAGGTAGCTACAAACCATTCAACTGGGGATTTAACTAATTCATACTTTGGATTTGCTAGTAAATTTGATCTAGCAGCAGCAGTAATAGCTGGGTAAATTTCACGTTTTGAAAAGGCTTTTTTAGCAACAAAATTAGCAGGCATCGGCTCAGTACTTGAGATAAAGCGATACCAAATTCGCTCTGCTATAAAATTTTCACAATCAGGTCTATCAACTAAAAAGTCAGATAATGTCTCACCTGTGAAGGTACTAGTAGTCCCTAAGATGCTGATAGCACTTGTGTCTTGACGCTTTTGATTTAATGTAACTAGGCCATTACTTCTAACAACTTGATACCCAGTTAGCGCCCGAGCAGCTGCTTTCACATCATCTTCGCTATAGCGATTAACACCTATTGTGAAAAGCTCCATTAATTCGCGTCCTAAATTTTCATTAGGGGATTTAACGCTATTAGTTTGTCCATCTAGCCAAATTTGTAGCGCGCCATCATTAACCATTGCCCGCGACATCACCTTAAAATTACCAAGTGAATTAGCACGCAGAGTTTGATTTTGTTTATACATCACTAGTGGAAAATCAACTTTTTTTATTGAGGTAGCCCAGTGACCGTGCCAAAACCAAGTCATTTTTTCTTTTAGGCCGTAATTTCCTAAAACCATTCGGTCAAGCCACCAAAGGGTTAGTTGATCTCTATCATTTCTGAGCGACGTAGCAAAATCAATAATTTCAGCAGAGTTTGGTTTAGGACGTGGGCCTAAATCATTTAGGGTGAGATCCTTAGTCTCGTTAAGTCCTGGGTCATTTTCAGAAATTTTAAGAATTTTATTTTGTGTTTTCTTTAATCCTGCTTTTAGGTCTGCGGAAAATTCACCAGGCTTTGGGCCAAATCCAAAACGATTGTAGAGGCGGCTAATTTCTAGGCGATTTTTTTCCATAATCAATGCTAGCCTGACTGAAGGTTAAGTCAGAGAAAACTAAGTGAACTATAGTTGTATTCTAAGCATTGACTTAAAACTAGGATCATTGTTTTGCGTAAGCTCCAGTTACTAAGAAATAAACTCGGCGGGCGATAGAAACAGCGTGGTCAGCGCATCTCTCGTAGTAGCGAGCAAGTAGAGTCATATCAATTGCAGTTTCAATCCCATGCTTCCAATTTGGATCAAGTAGGGTCTGAATAATCTTGCGATGTAGCGCGTCAATTGCATCATCATCATCTTCAAGCTCAAGTGCTTTATCAATATCTTTATTCTCAATTACATTGGTCATTTTAGAAATAATTTGAACACAAACTCTGCCCATTTCCTCAATTGTTAAAGATAACTCAGGTGGCACAGCAGTTGCTGGATAACGCATACGAGCAGATTTTGCGATGTGATGGGCTAGATCACCCATTCTCTCAAGGTCAGCGCTCATTCGTAGCGAGCTAACAAGGGTGCGAAGATCTGAGGCAACAGGGCCTTGGCGGGCAATTAAATTAATTGTTCTAGCATCTAACTCATGTTGAATCTCATCAACTACAGAATCTTCAGCAATTACTCGCTCAGCGAGAGCTAGATCAGCGGTGAGTAGTGCGGTAGTGGCATTTTCCATAGCAGTTTTAACAAGGCCTGCCATCTGCACTAATGTGGCAGATACGGAATTTAACTCTTCTTGAAATTGCTCACGCATTGGCTAACGGTAGTCCCAAAAGCCATATCGTGCGGGGAGGTGAGTGAACAGGTCTTTAATAATTGGTTAAAACTAGGGATATTGCCAGTAATTTTGTAGATCTGGTTAACCAGATGCGTAACTAACTCCTACCATAAGGGGGTGATCTGGCGGTTTAATCAAAGGCAGGAAAGTGATACCGCCAACTCTAAAATTCAAAGTGATTTATCTACCCAAAGTTTTGATTTACTACATGCAATCGATGCTGAATCAATTGTTATTACCGCAAGTGATCAAGTTATCTATTATTCAGAAGGAATTACAACATTTAATTTAATAAAAGATGAACGTATTTTAAATAAAGAGTTAAGTAATCTAATTAGAGCAGTTCGAAGAAGCGGCTCACAACAAGATGCCACTATTGAATTACCTAGAGGACCAATTGGTGCTGGTACGCATGATCTATTAGTGCGAGTAACTTCAATGGGTGATGCTGGCCTAATTGCAATATTAATTTTTGATGATAGTGAGATGCGCAGATTAGACTCAATTCGCCGAGATTTTGTGGCAAATATTTCACATGAGCTAAAGACGCCAATTGGCGCTTTATCCATCTTAAGTGAGGCAGTTTTAGAAGCAAGTAATGATCCAGAGGCAATTGCAAAGTTTGCCTCCCGTATGCAATCTGAGGCAAAGCGATTATCTGAACTAGTTCAAGAGATTATTAATCTATCAAGGCTGCAAGATGATGATCCACTTAAAAATGGAAAGCTAGTTAATGTTTCTGAAGTAGTACATGAAGCAGTTGATCAATCAAGATTAAATGCTGAGAAGCGTAAAATTACTCTTCTATTTGAGGAAATTAATCCAGCCATTATTAATGGCGACCGTAATCAGGTGACAATGGCTATTCATAACCTAATTGAAAATGCTATCAACTACAGCCCTGATTCAACTAGAGTGGCCATTACATTAAAGGTGACAGATGGGATTGCTGAAGTTGCAGTATCTGATCAAGGAATTGGAATACCAGAGAAAGATTTAGAGCGAATTTTTGAACGTTTCTATCGAGTAGATCCAGCTAGATCTCGCTTAACTGGTGGCACCGGTCTTGGTTTATCAATTGTTAAACATATTGCTACAAATCACGGTGGAGATGTTTCACTTTGGTCTGTTGAAGGCGCCGGTAGCACATTTACAATCAGATTCCCATTAAGTTCAAGTAACTTAACCTCAGATCAAAGCAAGAGTGAAGGTAAAAAATGACGAAGATATTACTTGTTGAAGATGAAGCATCGTTTTCAGAGGCACTCTCCTATGTATTAGGCAAAGAGGGCTTTGAGGTTGTGTTAGCAGATACTGGAGATGGCGCTATTGCAGCTTTTGATAAGGGCGGGGCTGATCTTGTATTACTAGATCTTATGTTGCCTGGTTTATCAGGCACTGAGGTGTGTAAACAATTACGTTCTAGATCTGATGTGCCAATTATTATGCTTACTGCAAAAGATACTGAGGTAGATAAAGTTGTTGGACTAGAACTTGGCGCTGATGATTATGTAACAAAGCCATATTCAAAGGCAGAGTTAGTGGCGCGTATTAAAGCTGTTCTTCGCCGGCAAGGTGATGTTTCAAATCCACAAGAGGGCGTAATTACGGCAGGCCCAGTTCGAATTGATGTGGAGCGACATCAAGTGAATATAAACAATGAGTTAATCTCACTTCCTCTTAAAGAGTTTGAATTACTTGAATTTCTAGTTCGCAACAGCGGGCGAGTACTTACTCGCGCGCAGTTAATTGATCGAGTATGGGGCTCTGATTACTTTGGTGATACTAAAACCTTAGATGTCCATGTGAAGCGATTGCGCGCAAAGATTGAATCTGATCCAGCTAATCCAGTTTATATTCAGACCATTAGAGGTCTTGGGTATAAGTTTGAAAACTAAAGTATTTAAAGCTTAATTAACTCTAACTAAATCTTTAAAAAAACCTTCACTATTTAGCACTAATGCATCAACTGTTACTGGCGATGCTGTTGCAAAAGTAAAAGTAACAGGGATGCGCTCACCAGCTACTTTATTTAAACCAGGGATATAAGCATCAGCATTTGCACTATCTCCAACAAAGATTACTGGCTTATTTTTTACTAAATCAAAGCTGGGCGCAGATAGTGTGGCAGGTATGTTATTAATACTAATTCCGGTAATTGCGTCCGGTTCATCTGACCAACTAACTAAGGTGCCAACTAGTACAGCATCATTAGCATCAGTTTTAACTATTAACACATTACGTAATCTAATTTCAGCACTCTGTGCCTCAACACCATCAGTTACCTGCTTAAAATTTCTAGTAACTGCATTTTGACCAGAACCACAACTTGTAACAGCTGTTGAAATAATTAAAAGTGCTATAAGTCTTTTTAAAGTGGTGGCCATGGTTAAAGGTTATCTAAAGGTGTGAAATAACCTAAAAATAAGGGGCAATCTATGGGGGTGAATTGGGTCGCAAAATGCTGGTATTATTAGCCCCTATCGAAAGGCCTTTTCCTCTTATGACATTTAAAGTTGGCGAAACCGTTGTCTATCCACATCACGGAGCAGCACAGATTCAGGCAATTGAGAAGCGCATAATCAAAGGTGAAGAGAAGGTATATCTAGTTTTAAAGGTCACCCAAGGTGATCTAACAGTTCGCGTTCCAGCTGAGAACATTGATTTAGTAGGCGTTAGAGATGTTGTAGACAGCGCCGGTCTTGATCGAGTATTTAACGTATTACGCCAGCCATATACAGAGGAGCCAACTAACTGGTCTCGTCGTTATAAAGCAAATGTTGAAAAACTAGCCTCTGGTGATGTTATTAAGGTGGCAGAAGTTGTTAGAGATTTATATCGCCGCGATTTAGATCGTGGATTATCCGCTGGTGAGAAGCGAATGCTTGCAAAGGCAAAGCAGATTTTAGTTTCTGAATTAGCACTAGCTGAGCGAACTGATGAAGAAAAAGCAGCGACCTTACTAGATGAGGTACTCGCCTCTTAATTGGCAGTAACTAACTGTCATGATTAAAAAAACTGCGGCAATAATTGCAGCAGCAGGTGCTGGAAATAGATTAGCTGCCACACTTCCTAAAGCACTTGTTAAATTAGTTGATAAAACCTTAGTTGAACATGCAGTAGCAGCCTTATCACCAGTTGCAGAACTTATTATTATTACCGCACCCGCCGGTTTTGAAGATCAATTCTCAAATCTCTTAGGTGATCAGGTGAAAGTTATTACCGGAGGCGTGTTACGCAGTGACAGTATTCGAATTGCGCTAACGCACATTCCAGAAAATTATGAGTATGTATTAGTCCATGATGGCGCCCGCGCTCTTGCAACAACTGATCTTGCTAATTCGGTTTTAACTCAGTTATTAAAAGGTGAGCAAGCAGTAATTCCAGCACTTGATGTTATTGACACCATTAAAGAAGTTGATAGTAATAACTATGTTAGAAATACTTTAAATAGATCATCGCTAAGGGCCGTGCAGACCCCACAAGGTTTTACTAGATCTGTTTTAGCACGAGCACATCAGGCCTCAGAGGATGCAACAGATGATGCAGCTTTAGTTGAAGCACTAGGCATTGCAGTAAAGGTAGTACCGGGTGAGATTAGAGCACTTAAGATAACTACAAAATCAGATTTGGCAGCTGCTACTCAAGTACTTCTACCAAATACCCAAAAACAAATACGAGTTGGTATTGGAACTGATACTCACGCATTTAGTGATGATAAAAATAAAAAGCTATCACTAGCAGGATTAATTTGGGAAAATGAAACTGGTTTAGATGGCCACTCTGACGCTGATGTGGCATCTCATGCTATTTGTGACGCGCTCTTATCTGCTGCAGATCTTGGTGATTTAGGAAGTAACTTTGGCGTTGGCGATGCTAAATATGCTGGCGTAAGTGGTAGCCAGTTACTAAGTGAGACGCTTACAAAAATAACCTCTGCAGGTTTTGTTATCGAGAATGTATCTGTGCAGATTATTGGTAACAGACCAAAGATTGCCCCAAGACGTGGTGAAGCAATAACGGCATTATCTAAAGCATTAGGAGGCGCTTTGGTCTCAGTATCTGCGACCTCAACAGATAATTTGGGCTTTACCGGTGAAGGTAAAGGCTTATCAGCGATAGCAACAGCGTTAATAGTTAGTGCGTAAAGGTAAAATTAAATAATGAGCGCACTTAATTTATATGACACAAAAAGCAGAGTTATCGCACCATTTAAACCTTTAAAAAAAGGTGAGGTTGGAATTTATCTATGTGGCGCCACTGTGCAAGCTCCACCTCATATTGGTCATATTAGAAGTGGTGTTAACTTTGATATTCTGCGTCGCTGGCTAATCACTTCAGGTTTTAATGTAACTTTTGTTAGAAATGTAACTGATATTGATGACAAGATTTTACATAAAGCTGTTCATGAGGAGATTCCTTGGTGGCAAGTTGCAATGAAATATGAGCGGGCCTTTACTGATGCGTATAACGTATTAAATGTATTACCGCCTACCTATGAGCCAAGAGCTACTGGTCATATCACTCAAATGATTGAGTTAATGCAAAAACTAATTGAAAATGGTTCTGCTTACGCACCCGGTAATGGTGATGTTTATCTAGAAGTAAGAAAACTAAAAGAGTATTTAACTTTATCTAATCAAAAACTTGATGATCTGCAATCTAGTGAGGATGCAGATTCAACATTTAAAAAAGATCCAAAGGATTTTGCATTATGGAAAGCTGCTAAAAAAGGTGATCCAGCATGGCCAACTCCTTGGGGTGCTGGCAGGCCTGGTTGGCATCTTGAGTGTTCAGCGATGGCGCATGCATACCTTGGTGAGGCTTTTGATATTCATGGCGGCGGATTAGATTTAATTTTTCCACACCATGAAAATGAGATTTCTCAATCAAATGCTGCTGGTTATAAATTTGCAAATACTTGGATGCATAATGCGTGGGTAACAACAAGTGGTGAAAAAATGAGTAAATCATTAGGAAATTCACTACAAGTTGTTGAGATATTAAAAAAAGTACGTGGCATTGAACTTCGTTGGTATCTTGGCAGTGCGCATTATCGAAGCATGCTGGAGTTTTCCTTTGAAGCACTTAATGAATCTGCAACCGCTTTTAAGCGAATTGAGGCATTTTTAAGTAGGGCAGAAAGTGTTATTGGAAAAGAGATTGAAATAGTAATTGCGGATGAGTTTGCTAACGCAATGAATGATGATTTAGCAGTGCCTCAGGGTTTAGCTTTTATTGCAGAGAGTATGCGAATTGGTAATTCAGCAGGGGATGATAAGAAAGTATTAGCAAAAACAGCTGGTGAAATTCGAGGAGCACTTTCAATATTAGGTTGTGATCCAAAGGATACCGCCTTTGCAAAAGATAAATCAAATGATGCAGCGATGGATGGACTTATTAAATTAGCGCTAGCACAGCGTGAAGCAGCACGGGAGCGAAAAGATTTCAAAGCAGCGGATGAAATACGTGATCAGATAGCATCCCTTGGTATTACAGTAGAAGACACAACTAATGGTCCAAGGTGGAGTTATTGATGAAGCCAGGTAAAGCGCGTAAGGATCGACCAAAAGGACCAAAGTCTTTTTCAAGAAGTGGTAGTAAAAGAGTTGAACGCTCTGCTGTAGCGCGCCCTGAGAAAAGAGATAATCGTATAAAAGATAAACGTGATGATAGAAGATCTGAAAAAAGAGATGATCGAAAAGGTTTTAAAAAACCGGTAAGGGTAAATGATCGAGAGTTAAAGCGTGATGATCGAAGACCAGAGCGAAGTGAAAAAAGATTTGATCGAAAACAATTTTCGCAAGATGCAGTTGCTGGTAAGAACAGCGTGGTTGAGGCACTTAGAGCAAAGGTGCCAGCAAAAGAGTTAATCGTGGCGATGAAAGTTGAGATCGATGAAAAAATCTCAGAAGCTATCAGACTTGCTAAAAATTCAGATCTTCCAATTAAAGAGATGCCAAGGCGAGCACTTGAAGATTTAACAGGAAGTGCTAATCATCAAGGTATCGCGCTCGTTATAAAGCCATTTAATTACACAGAGTTTTCAAAGCTGCTCGCAAATGCTAAAAAACCAATGATGTTAATAGGACTTGATGGGATAACAGATCCGCATAATCTTGGCGCTGTTGTTAGATCAGCGGCTGCATTTAACGCAGATGGAGTAGTTATTCCAGAGCGGCGCAATGCAGCAATGACTGGCTCTGCCTGGAAGGCATCAGCTGGCGCAGCAGCGCGAATGCCAATCTCACAAGTTACTAATCTAGTTAGATCAATTGAAGATGCTAAAAAAGCTGGATGTTTTGTTGTTGGTTTAGATGCTGAGGCTGATACCAGTTTGGCAAAGATGAATCTAGCAAGTGAATCAATTTTTATTATTGTAGGTAGTGAAGGTAAGGGATTATCTAGATTAGTTAGAGAAAAATGTGATCTAGTGGTTTCAATTCCAATGCAATCCTCAGTTGAATCTTTAAATGCCAGCGTGGCAACTGCAATAGTTATGTACCAGGTTGCGGCAGAAAGAAGTAAGTAAATGCAATACACCCGCTTTATTGCCTTAGGTGATTCAATGACTGAGGGTATGAATGATGAGGTGATAAATGGAAAGTATCGAGGTTGGGCTGATCGGGTAGCTGATGGTTTGGCAAAGAACGAAGCAGGTTTTACATATTTAAATTTAGCAATTAGAGGAAAATTACTTAATCAAGTAGTAACAGATCAAATTCCAAGTGCGCTTAAATTTATTGAAGGCAGGCAGACTCTAGTTTCATTTCATGCCGGAGCCAATGATGTATTACGGCCAACTTATGACCCACAATTTTCACTTCCTCAGTATGAGAGAGGTATTAAAGAGTTAACTGATGCTGGAGCTACAGTGATTATCTTTACCGTAGTAGATAAGGTTGAAGGAAAAGGGAAAATAGCCAAGCTTTGGCATGAAAGATTTAGTGCCTTTAACGATCACGTGAGAATAGTTGCAAGTAAGTATCCAACAATTTTATTTGAAGGTAAAAAGGCAGAGTTTTTAAATACTCAAAGTTTTTTATCCTCCGATAGATTACATATGAATTCAGAAGGTCATAGAAGATTAGCTAATGCAGTTTTAGAAGGTTTAGGTTATGAGTTTGATCCAAATTGGAACAGTAATATCCCGCTTGGTAATGGTAAAAAAATATCTATTAAACCTTTATCTAATATCGCTTGGGTAGTTACTTTCTTAATTCCGTGGATTTGGCGCAGGCTGCGAGGAAAATCCTCTGGTGATGGTAGAAAAGCGAAGCATTCTGAGCCAATTATTTGGCCTGCACGCTGAGTTAGCCTTCTGATTACCACCCGTTAACCTTTATAAAGCAAACTACGCATGTGAGTCAACATTTAATTGCTACTAATCCCCGTGAGAGGTTAATTGATCGAGAGATCAGTTGGCTTGCATTTAATGAGCGTGTATTAGAACTAGCTGAAGATGAAACTAATCCGTTACTCGAACGTTGTCGTTATCTTGCTATTTTCTCTTCAAATCTAGATGACTTTTTTATGATTCGCGTGGCCACACTTAAGCGAAAATTAGAAACCGGAGTCACTAAGAAAAATACCGCAGGTTATTCACCAATTGAACTAATGGAAGAAATATCTAAAAAAACTAAAGAATTAATCTCACGTCAATCAAAATGTTTTCATAATGACCTTATGCCAAAACTAGCTCAAAACGGTATTGAAATTACAGATTGGGAAAGTTTAGATAATGCAGAAAAAGAGTACATAAATAAGATCTTCACAAAAAAGATTTTTCCAGTGCTTACTCCTCTAGCAGTTGATCCCTCTCATCCATTCCCATATATCTCAGGGCTTTCACTTAATTTAGCGGTACTTGTAAGACAACCAGATACAAAAGAGGAGTTATTTGCCAGAGTTAAGGTTCCGGCTTCATTACCAAGATTTATTGAAACAGCTGAGTTTACTGGAGCTAAATTTATACCCCTAGAAAAAGTAATTATTGCTAATTTACATCAATTATTTCCAGGTATGGAGATTGAGGATTATTACACCTTCCGAATTACTAGAAATGCCGATTTGGAGTTAGATGAGGATGAATCAGAGAATCTTTTAGAGTCAATGGAACAAGAATTACTTCGCCGTAAATTTGGTCCACCAGTTCGTCTTGAGGTGGCAAGTGATATTGATTCTGATCTACTTAATAAACTAAAGGTTGAATTATCGATTAAGGAAGAAGATATTTCCCGTTATAAAGAGCCACTTGATTTAACTGGACTAAATCAAATCGCAGATTTAGACCGCCCCGAGTTAAAGTTTGCACCGTTTAGAAACCAGGTTGCCCAAGAATTTAGAGAAATTGATTTAGATTCAAATGATGAATTTTTTGCAGCAATTAGGCGACATGAAATACTTCTACATCACCCATATGACTCATTTAACTCATCAGTTGTAAGGTTTTTAGAGGCAGCAGCAACTGATCCACATGTGCTGGCAATTAAACAAACTTTGTATCGAACCTCCGGTGATTCACCAATTGTTAATGCCTTAATTGAAGCTGCTGAGGCAGGTAAGCAAGTATTAGCTGTCATTGAAATCCGGGCTCGCTTTGATGAGCAGGCAAATGTTAGATGGGCTAGAAAATTAGAAGATGTTGGTGTTCATGTTGTCTATGGACTAGTTGGTTTTAAAACTCATGCCAAATTATCTTTAATTGTTCGAGAAGAAGGAAATGCAGTTCGAAGATACTCACATGTTGGTACAGGTAATTACAATCCAAAAACTGCCCGTATGTATGAAGATTTAGGATTACTTAGCGCAGATGATCAGTTAGGTGAAGACTTAAATAAACTATTTAATCAACTTTCTGGTTTTGCACCGCAATACTCATATGACCGCTTACTAGTAGCACCTCGCACAATTCGCTCCGGTCTACTTGAGCGAATTAATCGAGAGATCGAGAATAAAAAAGCTGGCAAACATGCATTCATTAGGCTAAAACTAAATTCACTACTAGATGAAGAGTTTGTAGAAGCACTTTATGCAGCATCAATTGCCGGTGTTGAGATTGATTTAGTTGTGCGCGGAATATGTTCACTACTTCCAGGTATTCCAGGAGTTTCAGAAAATATAAGGGTCAGATCAGTTTTAGGTAGATTTCTTGAGCATTCTAGAATTTTTCATTTTGCCAATAGCGGAGATGATGAGATTTATATTGGTAGCGCAGATTTGATGGATAGAAACTTAAATCGAAGAGTTGAATCATTAGTTCGAATTACTAGGGCAGAGCATAAGAAGACTTTAATCAAAGCCTTTGATTTATATGTTTCATCAACTACCTCCGGCTGGCACTTATTGCCAACTGGTAAATGGTTAAGGGTTGCTCAAAATCCAGATGCATTACCTATGAATGATCTACAAGCAGTGATGATTGATTCTTATCGAGTTCTCCAATGAGCTCAACAATCTTAGCTGCCGGTGCGGTTGTCTGGCGCAAGAGTGAAAAGAAAAAAATAGAGGTAGTAATAATTCATCGACCAAAATACGATGATTGGACTTTTCCTAAAGGTAAAACAGAGATTGGTGAGCCATTAATATCTTGCGCTCACCGTGAAGTTTTAGAGGAAACTAATATTGAAAGTGCATTTGGCCCTTACTTAGGTGAGGTTGAATACTCAACTACAGATGGTAAAAAGAAAGTATCTTTCTGGTCAGCAAAAGCAATTAAGGAAAAAGAATTTAAAGCAAATGCGGAAGTTGATCAAATAAAGTGGGTCGAAGTTACAAAAGTTAAGAGTTTGCTAACTCTTGATACGGATAAGAAAATTCTTGAAAAATTTATTAATATAGAACTAGACACTAAACCGTTTATATTACTTAGGCATGCCAAAGCGATAACTAGGGATGAGTGGCAAGGTGAAGATGATGATCGACCTCTTGATTCCTATGGTCAAAATCAAGCTAAAAGATTATTAGCAATTTATCAAGTATTTAATCTTGAAGAAATTCACAGCTCAGATGCTGTTCGTTGCTATGACACTGTTAATCCAATTACTAAAGGATTAAATTTAAAACTTGAGGTCACAGGAAAACTTAGCGAAGATACCTATAAAAAGGATAAAGAGAAAGCATTTTATTACGCCAAAGAGCTAATTAAATCTAATCTAAGTGTTCTACTTTGTAGTCATAATCCAATTTTGCCAAAAATGCTTAATAAGTTAACAAAAAAATCAGAGGTTGACGCTGATGAGGGTAAGTTATCTCCAGGTGATGGCTGGGTAATTCACCGTATTGGTAAGGAAATAATTCAAATTGATCGAATTGATGCACCTAGCTTTTAAGCTTCCATCCAATCCATCCATTTAAGGACAACACCTTCTCTAAGAGCCCAAGGGCATATCTCTAATTCTTTAATATCAAGATTTCTCATCACGCTCTCAGCAACAAATGCTCCAGCAACAATTTGTGAAGCTCTATTTTCAGATACCCCGGGTAATTTTGCTCTCGTAGATTCATCCATTTCTGAAAGTTTGGCCGATATTTTTCTAACAGATTCAACCGTAATATTTTTTCCAGAACCATCAAACCAATCACCAGATAGGCGAGCTAAAGTTCTAAGGGTTTTACTTGTTGCAATAGCGCGGTCAGTATCTTGATGTTTAACTAATGAGGGAAGTATCTGTTCTAATTTATTTTCAATATGATCACGCAAAGCTCTTATGCTTTTATCAGTATATGGATCACCTCTTAGAAAATCTTTGGTTAACCGAGCAGCCCCTAGTGGTAGTGAGGTAGCAATCTCAGGAGATTCATCAACTCCAACTGCCATTTCAAGTGAGCCACCACCAATATCAATTACTAATAGTCGCCCACTAGACCAACCAAACCAGCGCCTTGCTGCTAGAAAAGTTAACTTAGCTTCTTCTTCACCTGATAAAACTTGTAAATCTATTTTAAAATCCTTATTAATGGAATTAATTATTTCCTCGCCATTACTTGCTTCTCTAAGAGCTGATGTTGCAAATGGTAGAAGTTCTTGAGTTTGAACAGAGGCTGATTGCTCGATAGCTCTTTTAATGCTACTTCGTAACTTTTCAATACCTTCATCAGAGACTAAATTATCTTCAGAAATGTACTGAGTTAATTTGAGTTCTTCTTTGTAGTTAAAGGTTGGGTTTGGCCTAGCTCCAGGGGATGTATCAACAATTTGTAAGTGCACAGTATTTGATCCGACATCTAGTACACCAAGGCGCATACGGGCAACCTACTAGATTTACTCACTAATTCCTTGTGTGCTCTACCGTGATTTATTCATGGCATAATTACGCCCTCAACCCGCCTCTCTAGCTCAGTGGTAGAGCAGCCGCCTTGTAAGCGGCAGGTCGTCAGTTCAATCCTGACGGGGGGCTCCATCTTTATCTACTTATTTTTTATTACCAATCAAAGTAGAGTTTAATTATGAAATCTAACGACTTTGATGTTGTCATAATTGGTTCAGGATTTGGTGGCTCAGTTGCAGCCCTAAGGCTGACTGAAAAAGGTTACAAAGTCGCTGTCTTAGAAGCAGGGCGAAGGTTCTCTGATAAAGATTTTCCTAAAACTTCTTGGCGATTATCTAGATTTTTATATCTACCTCGTCTTGGCCTGCGTGGTATTCAGCGAATACATGTATTACCTGATGTTTTAGTTTTAGCTGGCGCAGGTGTTGGTGGCGGTTCACTTGTTTATGCAAATACTTTATATAAACCACCAGCCTCCTACTTTGAAGATAAACAATGGAAGCACATCACAGATTGGGATGCTGAGTTAACTCCTTGGTATGACCAGGCATCTCGGATGTTAGGTGTTGCGCAAAATCCATACTTTTCACCATCAGATAAAGCGATGAAAGAAGTGGCAGATCAAATGGGAGTTGGCCACACATTTAAATTAGCTCCTCTTGGTGTTTATTTTGGCGATGGTGCTGGTTTGAAATCTAAAGATCCTTTTTTTGGTGGAGTTGGCCCAGATAGAAGTGGTTGCTTGCAATGCGGTGCATGTATGACTGGATGCAGACATAATGCAAAAAACACATTACCTAAAAATTACTTAGGACTTGCTGAAAAAGCAGGGGCTAAAGTATTTCCAGAACATACTGTTATTAAGACAGAACAATTATCTGATGGTAGCTGGAAGATTACTGCTCGTAAAAGCTCTGCCTGGTTTGGGGGCAAGCGAAGTTTTACCGCTTCCCACGTTGTAGTTGCCGCTGGCACATATAACACTCAGAAGTTATTACATAAAATGAAACTAGATCAGGTACTACCAAAGATAAGTGATCAGTTAGGTAAATTATCTAGAACAAATAGTGAAGCACTAACTGGCAGCATTATGCCTAAGGGTGGTACTGACTTTAGTAAGGGTTCAGCGATTACCTCTTCATTTTTTCCAGATGATCACACCCATGTTGAGCCAGTTAGATACGGCAAAGGCAGCAATTTTATGGGAATGCTGCAGACAGTAATGACAGATGGTGTAAATATTAAAGATCGCAGAAAACAATGGCTTCGACAGATTATTACTAAACCATCACTCGTTTTAAAGATTATGGATGTCAGGCAGTGGAGTGAGCGAACAGTTGTTGCATTAATTATGCAAAATGTTGATTCAGCAATTAGTGTGCAAGCAAAGCGTGGCATATTTGGTTACCGCCTAACATCAAAGAATGATTCCTTAACGCCGAATGCCACATATATCCCGGCTGCTAATGAGGTTGCTCGTCGAGTAGCAGAAAATAATGGCGGCATCGCTGGTGGTCATATTGGCGACTTAGTTAATGCACCATTTACTGCTCACTTTGTTGGTGGTTGCGTAATTGGTGATTCAACCGCAACTGGTGTGATTGATCCATACCATCGTGTTTATAACTACCCAAGTATGCATGTTGTCGATGGTGCATCCGTTACGGCAAATCTTGGTGTTAATCCATCACTGACTATTACTGCCCAAGCAGAACGTGCATTTTCAATGTGGCCAAATAAAGGTGAGATAGATATGAGGCCAGCACAGAATTCACCATATAAAAAAGTTAATGCAGTTATGCCAATCACTCCATTTGTGCCAAAGGGCGCAGTTGGTGAGTTAAGAGTTTCTTAAGATCTTTGCTTGTCTTTTTGCTCGCCTGTTTGGCATCTTAGTAATTGGAAAATCTAATGTTTTATAAAAATCTTTGATTACTTCCTGCATTAATTTAGTTTTCTCATGCACAACACCATGAGAGGTGCCTGGAATAACTGCAAGTCTGCCATTAGGAATCACTTCATACATCTCAAAGGTCATTTTGCTAGTAAATGGCTCATCATCGCCAGCTAAAACTAAAACTGGGCATTTAATCTTTTTTAATTGAGATAGTTTAAGTTTTGGTTCAGTTGCCCAGACTTTAAATGCTTTGGCTTTAATCTCAAGTAATAACTTGGGATCTTGCTTTGTCATCTTTACAAAATTAGCGATCTCTTCATCGCTTGCTTCAACTTTACTTAAATCGAAGGATAAATCAGCATCATAGGTGTAGTTCATTCCAATACCTACCAAAGATTTAATTAACTTAGGATACTTTATTGCAGCTAGTAAACCAATATTGCCACCATCACTATAACCAATAATATGAACCGGTTTTTTAACAACAGTTTTAATAAAGTTAACAAGTTCTTTAACTTGAAAATCAAAGTGCATATAGCCTGATCTAACTTTGGTATAACCATGTGCGCTTCGATCATATGCGTATGGTTCATGAGTTTTGGCAACAGCTGGAAGTATTTCCTTTTCCCACTTAGCGCTGTGGCTTAGTCCGCCGTGAAGTAAAATGACTGGCTCACCATTTTTTTTCCACTTAAGTGACCAGAGTTGATGTCCATCTACTTCAATAAACTTAGCAAATACCGGCTTTGCCATATTTAATAAGAATCCATAATGTGGCGATTGCCTCGATCAAAGGTTAGGTAATTCCAGGTCCAATCTGCCATTGTGCCAATTTTATTTCGCCCACCTAATAGATAAAACAAATGTAACCATAGCCAAATTAGCCAAGCAAGGGCTCCGGCAATCTTGATTCCTTTAACCTGCACAATTGCTTTATTTCGACCAATCGTTGCCATTGAGCCTTTATCTAAATACTTAAAAGAGGTGAGTGCTTTATTTTGGGTTAAACGTTTAATTTGTTTTGCTATAAATTTTCCTTGCTGAATTGCAACTGGCGCCACCATTGGCAGGGCCTTTCCATCTTTACCTAACGCACCAGCAATATCACCTAAGGCCCACACATTTGGATAATTTTTAACCTGCATACTTGGCTCAACTACAACTCTATTTCCAGCAATAGGAAGATTTAACTGGGCCATCGCATCAGCGCCTTTAACTCCTGCGGCCCAGATTGTGATTTCAGAAGGCAAGTTGCTTTGATTACTCAATACTATATTTCTATGTTCGACGGCTTTTACCGGTGAATTAAGAATTACTTTAACCCCTAATTTTTCTAAATCTTTTTTTGTTCGCTCAGATAAGGAAGGTGCGAATGTTGGTAGTAGTCGTGGACCTGCCTCAATTAAGTTGATATCAATATGAGCAGCAGCATGTGCTTGATCAGATTTAAGTGGTCCTCTAATTAATTCTGCGATTGCACCTGCCATCTCAACCCCAGTTGGCCCGCCCCCAACTACTGAGACAGTAAACCTGGTGTTATCTTCAAATCTACAAAGATCTTCAAACCTTCGCATAATCTCAGCTCTAATTGTTAGCGCCTCATGAACAGATTTCATTCCAAGTGTGAATTCTTTAACGCCAGGGATTCCAAAATCTGCCGTAGTTGAACCGAGTGCGATTACTAAGTGATCAAATTTCAATATCTCACTGCTATCTAGTTTTACCTCGTTATTTTTGTGATCAATTGAAATTGGCGAACCCATTCGAAACTTAACATCAGTTTTACGAAGCGCCCCTCGTATGGGATAGGCCACATGATCAGCAGCTAAGCCTGCAGTTGAAACTTGATAAAGAAGTGGCAAAAAGGTTTGAAAGTTATGTCGATCAACCACAGTTACATCAGCAGTTTTAGCCATGGCACGGGCTGCAGTTAAGCCACCAAATCCGCCACCTAAAATTACTACTTTTGGTTTAATCATGAGGGTAAGTCTACAGTTGTCATCATGAGTGATGTGCGCAAAATATTAGTGACTGGGGCCTCAGGCTATGTTGGTGGACGGTTAGTTACTTCATTATTAGAAGATAACGCCCAAGTCCGTGTATTTGTACGAGATGCAAATAAGGCACAAAGTCACTCTTGGGCTTCGAAAGTAGAAATTGCGGTTGGAAATGCCTCTGATTATCAATCAACAGTAAAAGCATTAACTGGTATTCATACCGCTTTTTATTTACTACATTCAATTAATTCAGGAACAAATTTCGACAAAATTGAAGCTGAAATGGCGCGTGGCTTTGCAAAGGCCGCACAAGAAGCAAATGTTAAACAAATAATTTATTTAGGTGGAATAAATAATGATGCAAAAACTAGTAAACATCTAAAATCTCGAGCAAATACTGGCAAAGAGCTAGCCACAACAGATGTTGCTGTCCTTGAGCTTCGGGCTGGAATAATTATTGGTTCAGGCTCAGCCTCATTTGAAATGCTTCGTCATTTAACCCATCGCCTGCCAATTATGACCACACCTAAATGGGTAATGAATCGAACCCATCCAATAGCAATTAGAGATGTGCTTTGGTATTTAAAAAATACTGCAAAGTTAGAAAAACCAGTCTCAGCAGTCTTTGATATTGGCGGTCCTGAAGTTTTAACTTATGCAGATATGATGCAAAAATTTGCTAAATTATCTGGACTGAGAAAGCGATTAATAATAAAAATTCCGGTGCTGACTCCAAATCTTTCAAGTCTTTGGATTGGCTTTGTTACACCAGTACCAACATCACTAGCTAGGCCATTAGTGGGCTCATTAATTAGTGAGGTAGTAGCAGATCCTGAAAAATCAATTAGTAAATTAATTCCGCCTCCTCCCCAAGGCTTAATTGATGTTGAGAATGCAATTAATCTTGCTTTAACTAAGGTTTCAACTAATTCAGTTGATACCCGCTGGTCTGATGCCACACTGCCAACTGCGCCTTGGCAAAAAGCCCAGAGTGATCCTGATTGGGCTGGAGAAGCTTTATATAAAGACACCAGAGAAAGAGTTACCGACGCATCAATTGAAAGTTTATGGAAAGCAATTGAGGAAATTGGTGGAGATAATGGTTGGTATGGCTCTGATTTTCTTTGGTATTTACGTGGCCTAATGGATCGCATGATTGGTGGCGTTGGATTAAGAAGAGGGCGACGAGATCCAATTCATTTAAGAGTAGGTGATTCATTAGATTTTTGGCGAGTTGAGTCAATAGAGGCTGAAAAATCTTTAAAACTCTATGCCGAAATGATTATTCCAGGCAAAGCATGGCTTGAGTTTAGAGTTCGAAAAATGGCAAACGGTAAGAGTGAAATTATCCAGGAAGCAAGTTACTCACCGCGCGGCCTAGGTGGGCAGCTTTATTGGTTTGCAGTAATGCCACTTCATATCTTTGTCTTTCCAACCATGATACGAAACTTAATTAGAAGCGCTAATCGAAAAGATTATGCAGCAGCGAATCCTTTACCTTCATCTAATCTTTAGTTAAATAGATAGATTCCGCCACGCTAAAGCGCTAATCAAAGATTTTTGTCACCCCTTTCTTTTAAGATACTGCCATGTCTGAATCTTTCGCACCCCTTAATGAACAAGCAGCCAATGGGCTTAGTAATCTTGAAATTGAGATGCTTGATTTTGAGCGAACCTGGTGGCGATATGCCGGTGTTAAAGAAAGCTCAATTAAAGAGTTATTTAATTTAACTCCGCCTGCTTACTACCAATTATTAAATAATTTAATAGATCGCAATGAGGCATTACTTGCTGAGCCAATATTGGTTAAGCGCCTGCGTCGTTTGCGAGATAGCCGCACCGCTCAGCGATCTAGCACCAAACTCGGCTTCTCCCTCTAACTAAGCACCGCTCTACCCAGAGCTGCGCTCATTTGGCGCATTGGGAATAAATCCTCTAGATTTACCCTTAGCACTCTAGGGGTGTGAGTGATAAATACACCTGATCGAAAACTTTTAGCAAAACCACAGCAATAAAAATAGAGGGAGAAAATAAAATGGCAAAAATGATTGCCTTCAATGAAGAGGCTCGTCGCGGATTAGAGCGCGGCATGAATGTATTAGCTGATGCGGTCAAGGTAACCCTTGGGCCCCGCGGTCGAAATGTTGTTCTTGAGAAAAAATGGGGAGCGCCAACAATTACTAATGACGGTGTCTCAATTGCTAAAGAGATTGAATTAGATGATCCATGGGAAAAAATCGGTGCAGATTTAGTTAAAGAGGTAGCAAAGAAGACTGATGATGTAGCAGGAGATGGCACAACTACCGCAACAGTTCTTGCTCAAGCAATGGTGCGTGAGGGATTACGCAACGTAGCAGCTGGTTCAAATCCAATGTCACTAAAGCGCGGTATTGAAAAAGCAGTTGAAGCAATATCTGATGAACTATTAAAGATGGCAAAGCCAGTTGAGACTAAAGAGCAGATTGCCGCAACTGCATCTATTTCAGCAGCTGATACAACAATTGGTGAAATGATCGCAGAGGCAATGGATAAGGTTGGTAAAGAAGGCGTAATTACTGTTGAAGAAAGTAATACCTTCGGCCTTGAACTTGAGCTAACAGAGGGTATGCGTTTTGATAAAGGATATATCTCAGCATATTTTGTAACTGACACTGATCGTATGGAAACAGTTATGGAAGATGCTTATATTCTGATTGCAAACTCAAAGATTACAAATATTAAAGATCTAGTTCCAGTACTTGAGAAGGTAATGCAAACTGGTAAGCCGCTAGTAATTATTGCTGAAGATGTTGAAGGTGAAGCACTTTCTACATTAGTAGTAAATAAGATCCGTGGCACATTTAAATCAGTTGCAGTTAAAGCTCCAGGTTTTGGTGATCGTCGCAAGGCAATGCTGCAAGATATTGCAATTTTAACTGGCGCTACTGTGATCTCAGAAGAGGTTGGCCTGAAATTAGATCAAACCACACTTGAACTTCTTGGAACTGCTCGAAAGATTGTAATTGCTAAAGAGGAGACCACCATTGTTGAAGGTGGCGGAGATGCTGAGCAAATTAAGGGCCGAGTTAATCAAATCAGATCTGAGATTGAAAAAAGTGATTCAGATTATGACCGCGAGAAACTACAAGAGCGTCTTGCAAAGTTAGCTGGCGGTGTTGCAGTTATTAAAGCTGGCGCTGCTACTGAAGTTGAACTAAAAGAGCGCAAGCACAGAATCGAAGATGCAGTGCGTAATGCTAAAGCAGCGGTAGAAGAAGGAATTGTTGCTGGTGGCGGCGTTGCATTACTACAAGCTTCAAAAGTTGCTTTTGGTAAATTAAAACTGACAGGGGATGAAGCAACAGGTGCCAAGATTGTTGAGTACGCAGTTGAGTCACCGCTTAAGCAGATTGCAATTAATGCTGGCCTAGAAGGTGGCGTAATTGTTGAAAAGGTGCGCGGTCTTGAAACCGGATTTGGTTTAAATGCTGCAACTGGTGAATATGTTGACATGATTAAAACTGGAATTATTGATCCAGCAAAGGTAACAAGATCTGCATTGCAAAATGCAGCATCAATTGCCGCACTGTTCTTAACTACTGAGGCAGTAATTGCTGATAAGCCAGAGCCAAAGTCTGCTGCGCCAATGCCTGGTGGCGATGGTGGCGGGATGGATTTCTAAAATCCGATAGCAAGTTAGAAAAAGCTCCCGCCTAAAAACGGGGGCTTTTTCATTTGAATATTAAAAACTCATCCCCCACTTTTATACCCATTTTTGTAAAGTGGCCTCTTGGAGCCTCAAATGCATACTTAATTTGTTCACTATGGCTACTAATCGTTTTTAATGAATTTGCTTTAAGTGATTCGATTTGATTAATACGGTTATTTTTATCGAAATTTCGCCAGATAACACCATCTCCCTCTCTGCTTCAGTTTGAGCAAATTCAACTTGGATTAGTTGATCAGTTACTACCGAGTAGCCAGTTTTAAGCTTCGTGGTCTGAGCGTAAGAGTTATCAATTGCTATTTGTGGACATAACAGCAAAGAATAAGTACTGCACCAAGGAAAACTTACTGTTTATCATTGCATTTTAGTCTTTTTAGGAGTAGAGAAGGTGAGTGAGTATTTTAACCGTTTCCAAAATTAGTAAGAAGCCACCCTCTTTCATTATTGCATTTTTATTCGCAACTGCTGCGATATCATCAAGTTACGCTAGTGACGGCATCCCACATAATTTACCTTCGGCCGGAGCACCCCCGGTTGGAGCACCTCCTGCTGGAGCACCTCCTGCTGGAGCACCTCCTGCTGGAGCACCTCCTGCTGGAGCACCTCCTGCTGGAGCACCTCCTGCTGGAACACCTTTCGGACAACCTGGTGGATCATCTTTCGGTCAACCTGGTGGAACATCTTTCGGTCAACCTGGTGGAACATCTTTCGGTCAACCTGGTGGAACATCTTTCGGTCAACCTGGTGGAACATCTTTCGGTCAACCTGGTGGAACATCTTTCGGTCAACCTGGTGGAACATCTTTCGGTCAACCTGGTGGAACATCTTTCGGTCAACCTGGTGGAACATCTTTCGGTCAACCTGGTGGAACATCTTTCGGTCAACCTGGTGGAACATCTTTCGGTCAACCTGGTGGAACATCTTTCGGTCAACCTGGTGGAACATCTTTCGGACAACCTGGCGGAACACCCGGACAACCTGGCGGAACACCCGGACAACCTGGCGGAACACCCGGACAACCTGGCGGAACACCCGGTCAATCTGGCGGACAACCTGGCACATCAACAAAAGGGCCAGGAGTTTTTTACACACCACCTTCCGGTAGTGGATTTGGTTACGTACCACCTTCCGGTAGTGGATTTGGTTACGTACCACCTTCCGGTAGTGGATTTGGTTACGTACCACCTTCTGGTGGTTTAACAGATTACAAACCACCTGCCGGTGGAGTTGGAGCACTACCAACTGGTCCCGCAAATTCATTTCAACCAAGTCAGGTTGCCGGATTTACACCAAACCAAATGGCAGCTTTTAAGCCAGATCAAATGGCGCAGTTAGCACCAAATGCTGTGGGTGCTTTTAGTGCCCAGCAAATTCAAGCATTACCACCTTCAGCAATGGCAGGTATGAATGCTGACCAAATGAAAGCACTACCACCTTCAGCAATGGCTGGAATGGGTGCGCAACAATTTGGGCAACTACCACCTTCAGCAATGGCTGGAATGGGTACGCAACAATTTGGGCAACTACCACCTGCTGCATTTGCTGGAATGACTCAACAACAGATGGGTCAACTAGCTGCAACCACAATGAAAGCATTTAACGCTGGGGCAATTGGCGCAATGGCACCAGCAGCATTTGCTGGTTTTAATGCTGACCAAATGAAAGCATTACCACCAACAGCTATGGGCGGCATGGTTGCTGAGCAATTAAATCAATTACCACCTGCTGCATTTAAGGTGATGGGAACAGCCCAGTTCCAACAACTACCACCAGCTGCATTTGCTGGAATGACTCAACAACAGATGGGTCAACTAGCTGCAACCACAATGAAAGCATTTAACGCTGGGGCAATTGGCGCAATGGCACCTGCTGCATTTGCTGGTTTTAATGCTGAACAAATGAAAGCATTACCACCAACAGCTATGGGCGGCATGGTTGCTGAGCAATTAAATCAATTACCACCTGCTGCATTTAAAGCGATGGGAACAGCCCAGTTCCAACAACTACCACCAGCTGCATTTGCTGGAATGACTCAACAACAGATGGGTCAAATGCCAACTACTGCAATGAGAACATTTGATTCCAAGGATCTTGGCGCAATGGCACCTGCTGCATTTGCTGGAATGAATGCCAATCAAATGAAAGCTATGCCACCAACAGCTATGGGCGGCATGGTTGCTGAACAATTAAATCAATTACCACCTGCTGCATTTAAAGCGATGGGAATTCAACAGCTGCAAGCAATGCCACCTGCTGCATTTGCTGGAATGACTCAACAACAAATGGGTCAACTTCCACCAACTGCGATGAGGGCTTTTGCTGCAAATGATTTAGGCGCAATGGCACCTGCTGCATTTGCTGGAATGAATGCCAATCAAATGAAAGCTATGCCAGCAGCAGCAATGGGCGGCATGGTTGCTGAGCAATTAAATCAATTACCACCTACTGCAATTAAAGCGATGGGTACACAACAGCTTCAAAAATTACCACCTGCTGCATTTGCTGGAATGACCTTAGGACAGATGGGTCAAATGTCAGCTGCTGCATTTAAGGGACTTTCCAATGCTGCACGTGGTGAGTTACCTGCAACAGCGTTGGCGGGATTAACCGCAGCTCAAGGCAAAGGTTTAAGTGCTACTCAACTTAGGGCATTTAGTCCTGAACAAAAAGCTGCAATACCTGAGAGTGTAAAAGATGCATTAAGTGCTCCCCAGAAGGCAGCTCTGGATGTTGGTTAATTAAAGTTTAAAGAAAGCGGATCCCTTCCTCCGCTTCTTTAAACCGAGGATTAAAATAAGAGCCTTCCGATAAATAAGGAAGGCTCTTATTTTATTTCAACAAATTACTGTGCAAAAACAACCTGATTTTGGTTACTAATCTAATGTTGCTAGGCTTGTCATATTATGGCTAAGAAAAAATCATTGTTTAAAAAGCTGCGTAAGGCGAGCAGTTCATTGGTGGCAGAACCTGAGGCACCAGTTGATGATTTAATTCTAGAAGCACTTGCTAAGCCAAAAGTTGAGCAGGTAGTTGCTCCTGCAATTATTAGAAAACCATATATTGCGCCAGAGAAAACCTATCCTGCAGTTACTAATGTTGAAGTAAATAAAAATGATATTTTCGGCGCTCTAGATATGGCAAAGCAAGCAGTAATCGAAGATGCTGGAAAGCGTGAGTATGTTGGAGAGTTTTATTCAATTGATTCTGATGAAGAGCGAATTGCTACATATCTTTTTGAAGCAAAACTTCCTGGCTATGACGGCTGGCGATGGGCGGTAACTGTTGCAAAAGTTGATGAGCAAAGTGCGCCAACGATTTGCGATGTAGTTTTATTACCAGGTACTAAAGCATTACTTGCTCCTAATTGGATTCCATATTCACAAAGAATTCAACCTGGTGATCTTGGTGTTGGTGATGTTGTGCCAACAGCTGCTGATGATGAGCGATTAACTCAAGGTTATGCCGCACTTCCTGAGGATGAAGAGTTAGATATAACTCAACTATTTGAATTTGGTTTAGGTAGAGCAAGAGTTCTATCTGTTATTGGCCGCGATGCAGCAAGTAAGAGATGGTATGAAGGAGATCGTGGTCCTAAAACACCAATTGCGCGATCTGCTCCTAAGCCATGTCAGTCTTGTGGTTTCTTTATTCCAATTGCTGGCTCACTTAGAACTACCTTTGGTGTTTGCTCAAATGCGATCTCACCAGAGGATGCACGGGTGGTCTCCTTTGATCACGGCTGTGGCGCGCATTCTGAGGCGCTAATTAAGGCTGAATAAACCCATTACCGCCCGCCACAGTTGGTGGGTTAAACTAAGCACCTGCCCATCTAGAGATGGCCTAAACGAATATAAAAAATTTGAAAGGAGATACCAATGCCTAGTGGCCGCGTTAAATGGTTTAGTTTAGAAAAAGGTTTTGGCTTTATCTCAAATGATGAAGGCGAAGATGTTTACCTTTCAGCCGATGCCCTGCCAAGTGGTGTAACAACTGTTAAGCCAGGCACAAAGCTTGAGTTTTCAATTGCTGATGGCCGTCGTGGTCCTCAAGCACTTTCAGTTTCAATTGTTGAAGCACCACCAACTATGGCTGGTAATTCACGTGGTAAAAATGATGATCTAGCTGCAATGATTGAAGACACAATTAAAATATTAGATCGCTTTGGCAATGGCTTGCGAAGTGGTCGCAGCTCATCGGCAGCAGATTCTGAGCGATTAGCTAAAGTTTTGCGGGGTATTGCTTCACAAATTGAGGGAAATTAAAGCAAGCCTTTACGGCCTCGTTTAATTGTGTAGCGAAGTCCAATCACACCAAGTAATGCTCCGACTGCGCAGATCCAGAGCACATTACTATCGGCGTTCATTACGAATGCAAATACTAAAGCGATAATCCAAAGCACAATTCCCATAGCAATTACAAAGATTGATTGCTTCATAAATATAGTCTAACTAGATAATCCGCTAATTAACACCATGCTAACCATTCCAAACAAGATTGCTATGGTGACTATTCTTCTAAATCTAGGACTCATCATTTAGCTAGCCTCTCCACTACATACTCAATTGAGGCAGTTAGCGCGTCAATATCACTTGGTTCTACCGCTGGGAACATTCCAATTCTAAGTTGATTCTTACCTAACTTACGATATGGATCAGTATCAACGATGCCATTAGCGCGCAAGATTTTTGCAATTTCAAGAGCGTCAATACTTTCATCAAAATTAATTGTGCCAACTACTTTAGATCGCATTGCTGCATCTGTAACAAATGGTGTGGTGTAGCTTGTTTTCTCAGCCCAACTATAAAGACGATTTGATGAATCTTCACTACGGCCTGCGGCAAACTTTAAGCCACCATTTTTGTTCATCCAATTAAGTTGTTCGGCTAATAAAATTATTGTGGCAAGTGCTGGTGTGTTATATGTTTGATCAAGGCGAGAGTTTTCGATTGCAATGCTTAAATCAAAAAATGCTGGTACCCAACGCCCACTTGTCTTTATTTTTTCAACTCTGGCAATTGCTGCCGGGCTCATTATTGCTATCCATAGCCCGCCATCTGAGGCAAAGGATTTTTGTGGAGCAAAGTAGTAACAATCAGATTGAGAAATATCTAAGTCCAAGCCACCAGCAGCACTTGTTGCATCAACTAAAACGAGTGCACCATCTGATCCCTTAGGGCGAATAATTGGCATCATTACCCCGGTGCTAGTTTCATTATGGGTAAGTGCGTAAGTATCAATATCTGTTTCAATTTTAGGAAGTGGATGAGAGCCTGGCTCAGTTTTAATTACAGATGGATCACCAATCATTGGCGCCTCTTTAGCCGCAGCAGCAAACTTTGATGAGAACTCACCAAATACTAAGTGTTGAGATTTATTTTCAATTAAGCCAAAGGTTGCAATATCCCAAAACGCAGTTGATCCACCATTACCAATTACTACTTCATAACCATCAGGAAGTGAGAAGAGTGATTTAAGGCCGTTTCTTACTTGAGCAACAACCTCTTTAACTGGTTTTTGTCGATGACTTGTTCCTAAAACTTTTCCATAATTACTCGCTAAGTTAGCCAGAGAAGCTGGCAAAATCTTTGATGGCCCACAACCAAATCTGCCATCAGATGGTTTTAAATTATCTGGGATCTTAATTTCACTCATTGGTAGATATTAGGGGTTAAGCCGTTTAAGTTGCCAATTATTATTTTTTTCTCTCACATATCGGATTCGATCGTGCAGGCGAGAGTATCTGCCCTGCCAAAACTCAATTGAAATGGGATCGACAATGTAACCACCCCAATATGGCGGTGTTGGAATTACCTCTTCTTTAGCAAACTTATTTTCTAACTCTTTAAATTTATTTTCTAACTCCTGGCGAGAGCTTAACTCGGCAGATTGCTCACTTGCCCAAGCACCAATTTGTGAAGAACGTGGGCGAGTAGCGAAGTATTTTTCTGAGTCTTGCCTTGCTATTTTAGTAGCACTTCCAATCACAATTACCTGACGCTCCATTGGATACCAAGGAAAAAGTAATGAAACATTTTTATTTTCAGATATCTGTTTACCTTTGCGAGATTCATAATTTGAAAAGAATGTAAATCCGGCGTCAGTTAGATCTTTAAGTAGCACAGTTCTACTAGTTGGTTGATCATCAACCTCAGTTGATAAGACCATGGCATTTGCCTCAACCACGATCTCATTAGCAGCTGCCTGAGTTAGCCAGGTGTTAAATAATTCAATCGGGTTTGGTGGTAATTCACCCTCGATTAATCCATGCTCACCGTACTGGCGGCGCATTGCGGCGATATCTTCACGGCTTGTCATATTGGGAAAATCTTACAACCCTTTCCAGTTTGGCTACTTTGCTATTAGGTAGCACAATAGGCACCGTATTTATAATGTGAGGGAGTACTCAGTTGGCAGAAGATTTTAAGCCCGGCCTTGAGGGCGTAATTGCTTTTGAATCAAAAATTGCCGAACCCGATAAAGAGGGAAGTGCGCTTAGATATCGCGGCGTTGATATTGATGATTTAGTTGGCAGAGTTACCTTTGGAAATGTTTGGGGATTATTAGTAGATGATGAATTTAATCCTGGACTGCCACCTGCTGAACCATTTTTAATTCCAGTACATACTGGAGATGTAAGAGTTGATGTGCAATCTGCGATTGCAATGCTTACACCTGCTTGGGGCTTAAAACCATTACTTGATATTTCAGATGATGAAGCAAGAAGTAATTTAGCAAGAGTTTCTGTGATGGTACTTTCATACGTTGCTCAATCTGCTCGAGGAACAATTGCAACTGCAATCCCACAAAATGAAATTGATAAAGCACATACGGTTGTGGAGCGAATGATGATTCGCTGGCGTGGAGAGCCTGATCCAGTACACGTTCGAGCAATTGATGCTTACTTTGTATCAGCTGCTGAACATGGCATGAATGCTTCAACATTTACTGGTCGAGTAATCGCTTCAACGGGCGCCGATGTTGCCGCATCTATTTCAGGTGCAATTGGCGCGATGAGTGGACCATTACATGGTGGCGCTCCGGCGCGCGTGCTCTCTATGATTGAAGCAGTTGAAAAATCTGGAAATGCTGAAGCTTATGTGAAATCTATTTTAGATAAGGGTGAGAGGTTAATGGGATTTGGTCATCGTGTATATCGCGCTGAGGATCCACGTGCTCGAACATTGCGCCGAACCGCTAAAGAATTAAACGCACCTCGTTATGAGGTTGCACTCGCTCTTGAGAAAGCAGCGCTAGTTGAATTAAAAGCGCGCCAACCAGATCGAGTGCTTGAAACAAATGTTGAGTTTTGGGCAGCAATAGTTTTAGATTTTGCAAAGGTGCCAGCAAACTTATTTACGGCAATGTTTACCGCAGCAAGAACTGCAGGTTGGTCTGCGCATATTTTAGAACAAAAGCACTCTGGTCGAATTATTCGCCCATCTTCACGCTACGTTGGACCAGGCCCACGCAAACCACAAGATGTTAAGGGATGGGATGAGAGCGTGGAGTCACTGCACTCCTAGGATAAGCCGATGAGCAGCAGATCAATCCTTTGGTTCCGGCGCGATCTACGTATTAGTGATCACCCAGCATTGTTAGCAGCATTAGCTGAAAGTGATGAAATTATTCCAGTATTTATCTTAGACCCCACTTTAATTAAAACCGCTGGTAGTAAGCGGCTGGCATATTTAGGTCAATCACTGCGCCACTTAGATGAATCACTAAATAACTCGCTACAGATTTTAGTTGGTGATCAAATTACTGTTCTCAAAGAATTGCAGAAAAAATATAACGCAGAGTCTGTGCATATTTCAGCTGAGTATGAACCATATGGCGCAAAGCGCGATGAAGAAGTTGAAAAAGCCGGGATTAAATTAATTAGAACTGGTTCACCATATGCAGTTGCCCCAGGTCGGGTATTAAAACCAAGTGATCAAAGCCCATACCGGGTATACACCCCTTTTTATCGCGGCTGGTGTGCTCATGGATGGCGCAAACCTGCACAGAAACCAACAGAGATTAAAACTGTTAGCGCTGATAAATCTGCACGGGAATTTCCAGATTGGAAACTGCCACAAGGTGTAATCATTACCCAAGCAGGAGAAGCGGCAGCTATTGAAAGATTTAAATACTTTCAAAAAAATGGCCTAGATGAATACGATGTCACAAGAAATCTTGCTGGCATTGATGGCACTAGCAAAATGAGTGCCCATCTTAAGTGGGGTGAGATTCACCCACGAACTTTGCTAGCGCCATTAGGTGAGAGTAAAGCCCATGATGTTTATCGTAAGGAAATTGCCTGGCGTGAGTTCTATGCCGATGTTTTATTTAATAATCCCACAACCGAAACTGATTACTACGCACCAGCATTTGCCAAGATGCGTTATGACAAACCAGGTGAGAAATTTAAAGCTTGGTGTGAAGGAAAAACAGGCTATCCATTTGTTGATGCTGCAATGCGCCAATTAATTAATGAGGGCTGGATGCATAATCGCACCAGAATGGTTGTTGCCTCCTTTCTTGTAAAAGATCTGCATTTAGAGTGGCAATTAGGTGAGAGATTTTTTCGCGAGCATCTAATTGACTACGATGTTGCCTCAAATGCTCACGGCTGGCAGTGGACGGCAGGATGCGGCACAGATGCTTCTCCTTATTACCGGGTGTTTAATCCAATTGAGCAGGGTAAAAGATTTGATGAAGATGGCGCATATATAAAGAAGTATGTACCAGAGCTAGCTCATTTAAAGGGAATAGATGTGCATGAACCATGGAATGCTAATGATGGATACTTAAAAAATTATCCAAAGCAAATAGTTGATCACGCTTTAGAGCGCATTGAATCCCTCGCCCGGTTAGAGGAGATTAAAGTAAGTAAGCCACTTCCGCCGGCAAAGTAATTAAACTAGGAAGTTACTAAACTGCCAAGGATCACTTTCATCGTAATTACGATTATTCCAACCCTTAAACAAATCATTTCTATGCATAAGTGGATCCCAATCAGCAGCGGCTGAGTGATAGCCTCCCCAATATTTTTCTGCATATGCTAAAACTTCTCGCCAAGGCAGATCATCTGGAACGCGATAGCCAGCATTTGGATTAGCCATTGCCCAGGCAACTGCGGCATAAACCGCGCTAGCAACCTGCACAGTTGTGGCAGATTGTTTTGGAATTAATTTTCTAGAGTCATGAATATTAAGTAATGAGCCAGTCCACCAAGACTTATAAGCGTGGCCCATCAATAGGACACCTAATCGATCATCACCATCAATAATTTCTTCGTTCATAATTCTTTGATTAGTTGTTAGATCCCATTGGCGCATCTCAAGCTCATGCATTGAAGCAACAGCTGCATCAGTTGGGCAGTAGGCGTAATGAACAGTTGGCCGATACACCGCTTTATCTTTATCCCAAACAGTTAAGTGATCACTTATTGTGAATGCTTCGCCATGGCGAATTACCATGCCAGTAGTTTCCATATTTGGCACCCATGATCTGACCCAAGTTTTAGCACCAGGTTGGGCAATACAAATCTGATTTTTTGGACCATCTGGGTGTTGATAAGCATTTATTGGAAGTGTTTTTTCATGCGTTCCCCAACCTAATTCAGCTGGCGCAATTCCTTCTTCATAAAATCCTTCAACTGACCAGGTATTAACAAACTCATTTACTTGCTTTGGTTTATCTGTAACTTGCGTATCACGCTCAGCAATATGAATTACTTTAACGCCAAGTTTGTGAGCAAGGGATGCAAAGTTTTCACTCTCATATGCTTCTTTAACGCCAGCGCCATCCTTACCATCTTTAATTGCCTGAGTTGCAATATCAAATAATGCTTTCTTAGTTAGATGTGAAACTAAGCCAGGGTTAGCGCCATGCTCAACAACTGCTGTTGGCCCTTTGCCGCCCCAGGTATTTGTTAATTTACGCAATTTCATATGACGCCAGTAAAGAGTGCGCTCAGTTGGATTCCTAGCCGCACCTGCTGAATATGGATCCCACTCTTCAACTGATGTATTTAAATAAATAACACCATGATCATGAGCCCACTCAATTATTTCATTTGCATCAATATTCCATGCTAAATCTAAAAGAAAATCACCTGTAGTTAAATACTTAGATAAAAACTGATCCATGTTTTCGCGAGTTAGTTGATCTTGCACATATGTAGCACCGGCTGTGATCGCACCTGTTACTCGCTCTCGGTTATCACGCATATCGATGATCGTGATCTGTTTTGCATCTACTAGATGCTCAATTAAAAGTGGAAGTACACATTGTGATACTGAACCTGCACCTAAAACCAGAACTCGATTCTCAAAGCGTGCTGCCAATTAGGACCTCCGTTATTCTTGCTAAAGGATTTAGCCAGTGAAGATTAACCTATTTTATCTTTTCACCTTGCCACATCAGAACACCGGATTTGCTTCGCTTGGCCTCATACATCGCAAGGTCAGCAAGTCCTAGGCAATTACTACTTCCACACGCCACATCAATTGGCGCATAACCAATGCTGACATCGATCTTCACCTGCTTATGTGGCAGTGAGATTGGGTAACTAAGTGTTGCCCTAATTCCAAGAGCTAACTCTGTTGCATGCTCTTGATCAACTTGGGCTAGAACACCAAACTCATCACCACCTAACCGAGCAAGCAGGCCAGCATCTGAAATCACTCGATTAAATCTATTTGCCACCTGCTTTAGAAGTTGATCACCAGCTTCATGGCCTAGTGAGTCATTTATATTTTTAAAACCATTTAGATCGAGTAAAAAAATATACCCAGATTTAAGTTTGGCTAGCTCTTGTAAAAAGTTTCGCCGATTTGATAACCCAGTTAATTCATCAGTCCTAGCTAGCACTCGCTCTGAACTTGCGGTGTTTGCCTCCTGCAACGCAAAACTCATTCGGATAAATGCCAGAGCAATTGTTATAAATGCAGGCAGCAGTATGAATTCTGGAAAGTATCCTGGGTTTAGTGCTGCAATTCCAAGCAAGCTAGCACTTGCAACTAATGAAATTGTTGCGCTGTAGGAAGAGATTTTATCAAAGAACTTCACCTGAGCGCAGTCATGAGATAGTGATAGCGCAATTAAAAATAAACCAATAATCCAGCCATCATCAGTAATTGCGCCAAATTCATATCTTGTATTAATAGATGACCAAATAAAAAATAAATCAGAGAACGCAAAGCAAAGTATTCCCGAACAAAGTAAAAACGATCTAATACTCACTGGACTTAACAACGCATAAACTAATGCAATTGCCAGTAACACAATGTCACCGACTGGATAAAGAATGGAGATAAAGACAGTAAAAGCACCATCTTCAAACTAAATCATCGCTGGCTTAAGTAGAAAAGCGGTTAGAACACTAGTAAAACCAATTGCAATTATTGCGGTATCAAGTAGCTCAAGGGCGGCAATCTTTACTCGCTTTGTAAAAGTTCTAATTACCCCAAAAAATAGCAGTGGATAAAAAAGTGAGTATAAAAATTCAGGTAGCCAAAGGGCAAGTGTTAATTCATAAAATGAACCCCAAGTAGATAGGAATGAACCAATACTCCAGATCACAAGTCCTGATCCGATCGTGACTGCAACAACCCGATCTGTTACTAAGGGTGCTTTAAAGGCGATGGCAGAAGCCATTAGGCCAATTAAATTAAACAAAACTAGATCGATATAAATATTAGGTTGAGCATAAATTAGCCTGAGTATCAGGTGGATCACAAGAAATCCACCGGTAACCCACTTTAGCCTCAGGTATAATTTCGAATTGTTCACAGCAAATAGTAAAATTACTTTTTACTAAGTTTTATGGTTTAGGAAAGGTTTAAGTGCAGGCACTCACTAGACGGTCATTTATTTGTGGAAGCGCAGCTGTTGCAGCCTTAACTGCGCTGCCTGCCGTCGCTGCTACCGGAGTTAAATCCTTAAAAAACGGTACTACTGTGATTGATTTGGCAGCAAATAAAACTCTATCTAATGTTGGCGGCTTACTTGAATTAAGTATAAAAAAGTATGGGAAAGTTGCGGTAGTTAGAACTTCAAAATCTTCAAAAGGTTTCTCAGTAATTAATCTTGCTTGTCCCCATGCGGGTGTGCTGGTCAGTAAAAGTAGTGATGGTTGGAGTTGTAGCCCACCAGGTCATGGATCTGTATTTGCTTTAAATGGCGCACTAAAAGTTGGTCCGGCTACTTCAGCGCTTAGATCAATTAAATTTACTGCAACAAGTAAGGCCTTAACAATAAGTTAATTTATCGCTGCTTTCTGCGAACATTAATTCCAATTTTTCTAACTAAAGGCCGTGGTGCGTACTGCGCGATAAGTGCCAGTATTTTATATTGCAGACCAGGAACAGATACAGATTTATTTTTTTGTGCATCTTTCCAAGATTTAGCAACTAATTTATCAGCATCTAACCACATAAAATTTGGTAGTCCGTTCATTCTCATTTTGCCTCTTTCATGAAATTCAGTACGGGTAAAGCCAGGACAAAGTGCACTAACTTTTATTTTTGTGCCTTTAAGTTCATTATTCAAATACTCAGAGAAAACAGTTAAGTATGATTTTGCTGCGCTATATGTACCACCAGCTATCCAACTCGCAATTGAACTAACATTAACAATTATTCCGTTATTTTGTTTAATCATGGTTGGTAATACTGCGTGAGTTAACCGCATTGGAGCGGTAACTAAAACATCTAGTAACTCTTGCTCCCGCTTTAAATCACTATCAATAAAGCTTTGCTTTATGCCAAATCCAGCATTATTAATTAAAACTGCAATTGGGTTGGCCTTATTTGCCAATCTGCTCTCAACTTTGGCTAGTTGTGCTGGCTTTGTTAAGTCAGCTTTTAATGTCTGGACTTTAATTTTATAAGCTTTATTTAGCTCTTTTGCTATCTTATTTAATCTAGGAAGATCTCTGGCAACTATTACTAAATCAAATCCTTCTCTTGCAAGCAGTCTTGCATAAGCTAAGCCAATTCCAGAACTAGCCCCAGTTACTAATGCTATTGCCATACTTTTTCTACCTTACTTTTTAATACCTGATGTGTCCTCATCGCGAATATGCCAAGAGGTTCCATACTCTTCTAGTAGATCTAAGAATGGTTTTGACTCAAACCACTCAGGTCCATTAACACCTAAAGGTTTCCAAGTGCCATTTTGAATTAACTCCATTGCAATAACTGGATTAATCGCGGTCTGCCAGACAACTGCTTGATCACCAAACTCCTTCATTGACCATGCGTTATCAACAACGTTATAGATGTAACAAGCTTTTGGATTTCCTTCTTTATCTAAACCTTTAATCAAAGCACCAGCACAGGTCTTACCGCGCATACGTTCACCTAAAGTTCCTGGATCTGGCAGGGACGCAGTTAATAGATCTCGTGGTGATACTGAAACTCCTTGCACATCAACAGTTTCCTTACGATCCATGCCAAGCATGTTGATTGTTTTTAAGATAGTAATGAACTCAGCGCCTAAGCCGTATTTAAAGTTAACTTTTTTAGCATCAATTTTTTGTGGAATTAAAACTACCTCTTCGTGCTCAACATTCACGCACTCAACAGGACCAATACCTTCTGGGAAATCAAAAATTTCAAGCTCTGAAAATGGTGTGGTGGTATACCAACCGCGTCCATCTTCCCAAACTAATGGTGGGTTTAGACACTCTTCAATTGTGGTCCAGATAGAAAATGATGGCGCAAAGTCATAACCCTCAACTCTTAAATTAGAACCATCTAATATTGTGCAGGAATCAATTCGGCTAAATAAATGCTCACTTGCATACTTTGCAAAAATATCACTCATACCTGGCTCAACACCCATACCGATTAGGGCATAGATTTTTCGCGCATCCCAGTTAAAGTCACGAGCAAACTGCTCATCGCCTAACTTCACTCCAGTTTCGGTAAATGGGTAATGCGGGTGCTTACGAGAAAGTGACATCGCCATATCTATGTAATTGGTATTTTCAATCTCACAAGCTAAAAAGATTGGCATAACAAATCTAGGATCAACTGCGTTAATTACTACATCAGGATCTGCTTTACGAATTAACTCCCTAATATCTTCAAGCTCAGCAGCATTTACCATCGCAGCAGAAAAGCGTGGATCTTTAACACGGGCAACCGCCTCTTCGGCACGAGATAGTGTGCGATCAGCAATCACCATAGATTCAATAAATGAACGACGTGATGCGATATTTGCAATCGCCCTACCAACTCCACCGGCGCCTATAACGAGGGCCTTCATGATATTTAACTCCAAACGAATTATTGTTAGTCTATCTCAGCGTTAATTTAATGACAAATCTACGCATGTTTATGCAATTGTTTTCAATTATTAATGATTTAAATTAGAATTAATCTATTAATAAATTTTTAAGATAAAAATTAAATATTGTCCCCGTAGCTCAGTGGATAGAGCAACCGCCTCCTAAGCGGTAGGTCGCAGGTTCAACTCCCGCCGGGGACGCAATAAGTTAGTGATTAATTGTAAAACGTTTCATAGATTTAGGTGCCCACCAATTACGCTCACCAAATAATCTCATTAACGCTGGCACCAAAAGAGCGCGAACTAATGTTGCATCTAAAAGTATTGCAAATGCCACACCAAAGCCAAGCATTTTAATTGAGGTAACACCACTTATCATGAAAGAAGCAAAAACAATTGCTAGTAATCCAGCTGCTGCAGTAATAATTCGCGCTGAGCGCTGTAAGCCAATTGCTACCGACTCAATGTTTGATTTACCAGCGTCATGCTCCTCTTTAATTCGAGATAGTAAAAACAACTCATAGTCCATCGATAATCCGAAGGCCACAACTGCTACTAAGATAATTGAGCCAGTATCAACTGCGCCAGTAACGGTGAAATCACCAACTAGCCATCGCAAATGCCCATCAACAAATATCCAGGTGATGGCTCCTAAAGTAGCGGCGAGGGATAAAATATTTAAGATTACAGCTTTAATTGGCAAGATAATTGATCCAGTAAATACAAATAATAAAATTAAAACACCTATTGCGATCCAAGTTAGTGCCCATGGCATAGTTTTTGCAATACCAATTTGAGTGTCTGCATAATCTGCAGCAATTCCGCCAATTAATGTTCCCTCTGGTGATTTTATTTCGCGGATATCTTTAATAAGTGATTCACCTTTTAATGTTCTTGGCGGCATTGAATGTACTGCGGTAATGCGTAGATCATCACCAAAAATTTGTGGTGGTGAGACTCGGACAATACCATCTACTTTAGCGACTTCAGAAATATACTTAGTTACCTCTGGCTGAACTAACGCACCCTTTGGTATAACAATTTCAACTGGATTTCCTTCTTGTCCTGGAAAACGATCTGAAATAATTTTTGAGGCAAATGCCGCTGGATTATTAGCAGGTAAAACTCTTGAATCAACTTGTGAGAAAACAATATTCTTAATTGGCGCAGCCAATATAGAAAGAAAAACTAGAGATAAAACCACAACTGCTAAAGGCCTGCGCATAACAAAACGAGCAGTCTGTGCCCATCTACCATCTTCTTTAGGGGTTATTGCACTCTTACGTATAACCGCTTTATCAATATTCTTTCCTAAGATTGCTAACAGCGCTGGTAGTGCAACAAGTGAACCTAACACGGCCATTATTACAACAGTTACGCCGGCATAACCAAATGATTTTAAAAACATAAGTGGGAATAGCATCAGTGAAGCCAACGTAATTACAATTGTTAATCCTGAATAAAACACAGTTTTACCAGCAGTGCTTACTGTTCGCTTGATTGCTTCATCTACTGATTTACCAGTATGTAATTCTTCTCGGAATCTATTAACGATTAGAAGTGAGTAATCGATGCCTAATCCAAGGCCTAGTCCGGTAATTAGGTTTAATGCAAAGATACTTACACCAGTAAAAAGAGTTAATAAGTACATAACTAAGAATGAACCTAGAATCGCTGATACTCCCACCAATAGGGGCATACCACTTGCGACAAGGCCTCCGAACACAAATACTAATAAAATAAAGGTTAACGGAATTGAAATAGCTTCAGAGAGCTTTATATCATCAGCAATTTTTTTATTAATAGCACTAGCAAATACACCAGTTCCGCTGGCATAAATTCTTAAATTTTCATAATTACCATCATATTTTTTTCCAACTTGCTCACCCAAGCTTTCAATAGCTTCCCATTCAACACTCTTGCTATAGATAAAAAGGAATGCTGAATTTCCATCACTGCTTTTAAGCGATGGCGCACCCCCTGCGGACCAGTAAGAAAGAGTTGATTCAACCCCTGGAATAGATTTAATTTCCTTTTCAAGTTTTGTCGCTGCTGCTACTGATTCAGGATTTGTTAATCCATTTTTTGTTTCAACTACTAGGACAACGACTGGCTCTTTTACTTTAAAAACATCAGTTAAATATTCAAAGGCTTTGGCTGAATCACTATTTAAGTCTGAGTAGCCACCGCTTTCTAACTTTCCAAAGACGGCTGAACCAATTCCTCCAGAGGCGATTATTGCTGCCACAAACAATGCAAAAATAAATTTCTTACGGCGCACGATAGCTGAGCCTAATTTCTCAAACATGATCACCTTTTCATCAATTTTACACAAGTGTTAGGTAGACTCATATTCTAATGAATAGAGATAAAGAATCAAAAAAAATTACTGATTTGGTATCAGGTGAAGTTAATCACCCGCTTTTACCTAAGATAACTAGTGATGAAGTTGATCTAGAAATTGATACCCGTCGAGATGATGAGATTAAACAAGATAAACCACCTCATCACAATTAATTCTCAGTTTTTGGCACTACCTTCTTTTCAACTTTTTTCTCTGGCTTACTTTCAGTTTTATCAGCAGGCTTCTCACTTTTTGTAACTGGTGATGACCTTGAATCTGTTTTGTAAAATCCACTACCTTTAAAGACAACCCCAACATTGTTATATACCTTACGAACCTCACCGCTACATTTTGGGCAAACCTCGATAGCAGCCTCAGTAAATGACTGGACTACTTCGAAAGCATGCTCACATTTATTACACAGGTACTCATAGGTTGGCATAGGAGATAATCTTAAGCAGGTGGGAAGATAAGGGCTAACTGAAGATGAGGGGTAGCGAAATGAAGCGGGGATTTCAATTACTTACCGCCTTGATGTTTTCTGTTATTTCAATCGCACCAGCTTTTTCAACTTCAATTGTGAGTACATCACCTACTGCCGGTTCTGTATTAAGTGTTGCGCCAACTGCAGTTACCATAAAAGCAAGCGCTGAACTTTCAGATGTGGCTAATGAAATGACTGTTACTGATCCAAATGGTGTGCGAGTAGATGATGGGTCTGTACAAATTCAAGGACAAGTTTTAATGGTTGGCTTAAAGCCACTAACTGTTTCAGGACTTTACACAGTCTCTTACACAATAATGGCAATTGCAGACGTGCCAACTGTTAGCAGTTTTACTTTTCTTTATAACGCACCAGCTGAAATGACTCTAGCAACCCCATCACCATCTCAGAGTGAGGTTAATACTCCAACTGCAAACCGCACTACCGATATATTTGTGATTGCCCTTCTAATTTTTGCATTTATTGTTTTAATATTTTTATCAAGGTATGCAAAGCAAACATTTAAAGCACCAGCAAAAGTTAGAAAGCCACCTATCCGAAAGAGTAATAGTAGGAAATTCCTAAAATAGGTGAGTGATTAATTGATAGAGATTTTATCGCCAATAAGTAAAGGCTTAATGCAGCTAACGGGAGTATTAAGTATTGGTTTATTACTAACGCTTAGTTTTCTAGATTCAGATATAAAAGGTGGTATTACTAATATAAAACTGGTTAAGAAAACCAAGGCCTTTCTTTTAACTTGGCTACTTACAACTTTTGCGTTTATTTTGATACAAATCTCTTATTTACTTCAGCAACCATTGGCATCATCATTTGATCTAACAGTAATTCGCTCTTATCTAACTCAGACTGCAATCGGTAAGAGTTATATAGTTCAAATAATCGGAATTATTCTCTTATTAAGTGTTGCCCTACGCAGAGTAATTACTACCTATCTAGGTTTATTAATAGCACTCATTGCAATTGTGGCGCCAGTTTTTCAAAGTCACGGTAGCTCATCAGGCCGACATGGCCTGGCAATCGGTGCCCTAGTAATTCATGTAATTGCTTTATCTTTTTGGGTTGGCGGTTTATTTGGTTTAACGCAATTAAGTAAGGAGCAAAAACTAATTGCACTGCCTAGATTTAGTGAATTAGCGCTGTGGAGTGCAATAACCGTGGTGATAACTGGTGCTGCAACAGCTTGGACTAGATTAGACAGCATCGAAGCTTGGCAAAGTAAGTATGGCGCAATTACATTACTTAAAATATCTTTAGCAGTAACACTTGTTGGATTTGGTGCATTACACCGCAGGTGGATTATTAAATCTGATTTTCCTTCCATTTTTAGATTAATTACTGCAGAAATTGCGATTATGTTTGCAACTATATTTGTTGGTAGTTGGCTATCAACTGTTGCTCCACCTAACCGAGTAGTTGAGTCAACGCCGGCAATACTAATTACTGGTATCGCTATGCCAGAGGCGCCAAATTTAACCCGCGTACTACTTGCATATGATGCTGATGGTTTAATGCTTGCACTTCTTATATTTGCAGTAGCACTTTATATAAAAGGTGTATTAATTCTAAGTAGGCGTGGTGTTAAGTGGCCAATTGGGCGAACTCTTGCATTTGCAATTGGGATTAGCGCAGTTGATTTTGCAACAAGTGGCGGACTAGGTGTTTATTCACGTTTTGCTTTTGCTAATCACATGATGGCGCACATGGTGCTTGGCATGATCGCACCGATTGGAATTGTGTTAGGTGCTCCAATTACTTTAGCTCTTCGTACTTTGCCGCAAGCAAGAAATAAAGAAGAATGGGGCGTGCGAGGTGCGTTTATTGCAATTTTGCATTCTAAATTATCGCGTATCTATACCAACCCAGTTGTGGCATTAGCCATATTTGATGGCTCATTATTTGCACTTTATTTCACACCACTATTTGGAAACTTAATGCAAGGTCACAGTGGTCACTTCTTTATGTCACTTCATTTTTTACTCGCCGGAATACTATTCTTCCAAGTACTAATTGGTATTGATCCAATGCCAAATAAAATTCCACACCTTGTAAAGATCATAATTATTTTTGCAGCAATGAGTATTCACGCCTTCTTCTCAATCTCAGTTATGTCAGCCACTACTCTGCTTGATAATGGATTCTTTGCGTTACTAGAGCGGCCTTGGGCTACTGATCTATTAGCAGATCAAAAACTAGGGGGCTCAATTGGATGGGCCATGGGTGAGATTCCAATTTTGCTCGCCTTACTTGCAACATTTATGCAGTGGCAGCGGGCGGATAAAAAAGAGGCGAACCGGATTGATCGGGCGGCTGATCGGGCTGCTGCTATGGGTGAAGATGATGAACTTGCTCAATACAACCGTTATTTAGCGCAGTTAAATCGGCGCGATTTATCACAATAGAATTACCCTATGTCAATGAATTCAGATATGGCTGCATTATTTGGTGATGAGTACCAATCATTACGCGAGAGTGTTAATGGCCTTGCTCAAAAAAAGATTGCACCATTTGCTCATGACGTTGATGAAAACTCACGTTACCCACAAGAAGCAGCAGATGCTTTGCAAGCAGCTGGCTTAGCTGCTGCGCATGTGCCAGTTGAATATGGCGGCCAGGGAGCGGATGCATTAGCTGCTGTAATAATTATTGAAGAAGTGGCAAGAGTTTGTGGTGCATCATCTTTAATTCCTGCAGTTAATAAATTAGGTTCAGTTCCATTAATGATTGCTGGAAATGAAGAGCAAAAGAAAAAATACTTAACTCAACTAGCAGATGGTAAAGGCTTCTCTTATTGCTTATCTGAATCAGAGGCTGGTTCAGATGCGGCTGCAATGAAAACTAAAGCGACAAAAGATGGTGATAGTTGGATTTTATCCGGCAGTAAAAAATGGATTTCAAATGCAGGTGTTTCAGAGTTTTACACCGTTCTAGCCTCAACTGATTTAAGTAAAGGCGCAAAAGGAATTTCTGCTTTTATTGTTGAAAAATCAGATGCAGGTGTTTCATTTGGAGCTCATGAAAAAAAGATGGGCTTTCGAGGATCACCAACGCGTGAGGTTTACTTTGATAATGTAAAAATTAGTGATGATCGCAGGTTAGGTGAAGTTGGAAGTGGATTTTCCCTTGCAATGAAAACTTTAGATCACACTCGAATTACTATTGCGGCGCAAGCACTTGGAATTGCCCAAGGTGCTTTAGATATTGCAAAAAAATATGCCCATGAGCGTCAACAATTTGGTAAACCAATCTTTGATTTCCAAGGAATTCAATTTATGTTGGCAGATATGGCAATGCAGATTGAAGCAGCTCGACAGTTGACCTATGCCGCAGCAGTTAAGAGCGAGCGAGGTGAAAAAGATTTAACCTTCTTCTCAGCTGCTAGTAAATGTTTTGCAACTGATGTTGCAATGAAGGTAACAACTGACGCCGTGCAAATTCTTGGTGGCTATGGATATGTAAGTGATTACCCAGTTGAGCGAATGATGCGAGATGCTAAATTAACTCAGATTTATGAGGGTACAAATCAGATTCAACGAGTTGTGATGGCTCGTAATCTTGACACTTTAACAAATTAAAATCTAACAACAATTTCAGGAGTTGCAGCAGCATCAATCTTTTCATCATGGGGTTGAATGGGTAAAATTTCACTTGTTAACTCACCATAATGAAGTAGTGCTATTTTAAAAGCCTTACTTCTAGATAATGCGCGATCATATGAACCACCACCTTGACCGAGGCGATTACCCATTCGATCAACATGTAGGGCGGGTAAAATGATTACATCTAACTCAACCTCTACTGCATCTCCAATTGGTTCGTAGATCTTTTCAACCTTTGTTAGATTTTCAGATGATCCATTCCAACTAACCCACTGGATATCATTATTTTCAAGTAATCTTGGCAGGAATACTTTCTTGCCATCTGCAATTAATCTTTGATTTACATCACTAGTTTCTGGCTCAAACTCATATGAGATATATGAAGCTACATTTGTTGCATTTTTTAACTCTGAAGCAGAGAGAATATGCAGCCAACTTTCAGTATTAAATCGATCCGCCCGCTGGCGGCGATATAACTTGCGTAACTCTGATTTATTTTGCTGCTTATCCATGCCCCTTACCTTAATTTATGGTGATGGCAAAGTAGGGTTTAGGTATGGATGAAATTCTCACCGTTGAGCAGCTGCAGGAGCGTCTACTCGAGCTGGCTAAGCCACTTGCTGCGCTAGATCTTCCACTCCTTGATTCACACGGGGCAACTTTGGCAAATGATCTATTAGTAGATGAGCAACTTGCGATAAAAAATGGACAACAAATTGGCTCCACCCAGATTGCACTTGCCGCATCCCTTGGCCTAGATCGCTTGCCTGCAAGACCACACCCGCGGGTAGTAATAATTAGCGCCGGTGATGATTTAGTTGAACCGGGTAGCAAATTAGCAAAAGACGATGATGAGTTTGAAAGTAACTCTTGGTTTTTAACAACATTTATGCGAGAAGCAGGTGCACATGCATTTCGAGTTCACACAATCCCTGAAACAGCTGAACAATTAAAACTTGTAATTGAGGATCAACTAGTTCGATCAGATTTAATTGTAATAAGCGGGGAATCAAAGGATGAATCTTTTGACCTTATTACATCAGTAATCTCACAGTTAGGTGAGATTAAAGTAGTAACTCCGAATCTAAATGAGAGCGGCAAGCATAGTTATGGCTTAATCGGTCCAGATAAAACACCGGTAATCACATTACCTGGGGATCCAATTGCAAATTATCTATCTACTGAAATATTTATTCGGCCAATGATTTTAAAGATGTTAGCAAGAACTCAAATTCACCGGCAAAACAAAAAAGTAAAATTAAGTAAAGCACTAGTTTTAAACTCTGATAAAGCCACCTATGTAAGAGCAAAACTTAACGCAGAGGGTCAAGTCACACCTCTTGCCAACCAGGAGTCACTAGCAACAATTTCTGATGCTGATTGTTTGATTGCGCTTTCTGAAAAAAGTAAAAAATTAAGCGCTGGAGATTTAGTAGAAATAGTAATGATAAATCGAGTGAGTAATTGAAAAAACTAGTTGATGGTGAATTATTATTAAAGCCAATTAGATTTCGAGATAAAGCCCAATGGGATAGCGTGCGCGCGGTAAATCGTGATTGGTTATCCCCATGGGAGGCAACTAGACCAAATATCGATCACAAATCTGCCCTACCTTCCTATTATGGAATGGTGATGCAATTAAATAGAGAGATGCGGGCACTTCGTTCAATTTCACTAGGGGTTTGGTTAAATGAAAATAAAGATCAGGTATTAATTGGCCAAATTACATTAGGTGGAATCATTTTTGGTGCAATGCGTGGAGCTCATATTGGTTATTGGATTGATCAGCGATTCGCTAATCGTGGTTACACCACAAGAGCGGTTAAACTCTTAACTAAGTTTGGCTTTGAGCAATTACGCCTGCACCGGATTGAAATTAATCTTCGACCAGAGAATGAAGCCTCAAAGCAGGTTGCAATAAAAGCAGGATTTTTACTAGAAGGTGCTCGTAATAACTACCTTCATATTGCAGGGGATTGGCGCGATCACGTTACTTTTGTTAAAGAGAACCCAGTAATAAAATAAAATTAAATTAGGACATACCTACCTAATTCCCCTTAAAACTAAGGTTTCACATTTATCGTTAGTCTTTATGGGTTCAGGTTTTATCTATTTAATCATCATGGGCATGTGGGCTGCTTATTTTCTGCCACAGTGGCTTAGTAAACATGAAGATAGTTCAGGTAAAGCTATCCAACGTTATAAAAATGCAATGCAAATAGTTGCTGAAAGTAATGGCAGTATTAAAAGTGAAAGTAAAGTTGAAGATAAAGATAAAATTTTCTTAAAACGTAGACTAATTTTTGGTTCACTATTTTCACTATACGCACTCTCTCTAACATGCGCAGTAATTGGATTTTTAGATTGGGTAACAACTCTTGTGCCACTAACTGGCATACTTATTTATTTTGTAAATGTTCGAAAACAGGTTATCGCTTCACAACTTAAAATGCGCAGACTTAAAGCACTCGAGCGAATCACTAACAGTAAGATCCCAACTACAGTTATTCCAGAGCGAGTTAAAGAAAAAAGTTCTAACGAACATTGGGTACCATTTGCAGATCGTGAAGAGATCACTGGAGTAGTAGTAGTTCCAAAAGATAGAAAAGGTTGGCAGCCAACTACTATTCCTAAACCTGTCTATACCACCGCTGCTAAAGCTATTCCTAGCAAGCGAATTATTGATTTAACAACAACTGGTCAATGGAGCGCTGAACAGGAGTTAATCAAGGCGTTATCTGGTCGAGATGATGATTTCTTTGATCAAGAAACTTTAATCGAGGTTAGCAAAGAGGTAAAAGCAGTAAATGAGTAAGTTTTAAATCCAACTCGGCAGCCACATTCGGCTTAGCCACTGGCTATATGGAATTTCAATACCAATATAAATAGGTAGAAGATAAACAAAGTTAATACCAACCACAAAGATGAATAACATGATTACTCTCTGATAATTACCATATTTAAGTAGTAAGTCAAAGCAATAAATTAAGGCCAAGATTAAAAAAGGCAGAATAGTGATTGAATAGAAGTAAAACATAGTTCGATCTTGATAAATAAACCAAGGTAAATATGTGCCAGCAAAACCTGCTAAAACTATCTCAGCTGATCTATTTGAAGTATTAATATAAAAACCAATAGTTATTGCAACTGCAATAATTGCGCTCCACCAAAGAAGTGGTGTTCCCATAGCTAAAATCTCTTGCGCACATTCCCCCGCCCCACAGCTATCACCACTTTCATAGTAAAAGGAGGTAGGCCTGCCTAGAACTAACCAACTCCAGGGATTTGCTGAGTAGGAGTGTTTTTCAACAAGATTTGTGTGAAAATTTAAAATTTCTAAATGATAATTCCAAAGGGATGAGATGGGATTTGAGCCAGAATTTCTCGCCCAGCCCTTATCACTGACAAACCAACCAATCCAGGAAGTGAAATAGATAGCCATAGGTAGGAAAAAAAATTGAACAACTCTTTTAAGTATCTGGCTTAGATTTATTTCTTTAATCTTTAAAGTAAGCAAAAGTAAAATTGGAATTAAAAAAGCTGCACTCCATTTTGTTGATAGCCCAAGTCCAATTGCCATACCACTTAACCAATAATTTTCCTTTAATAAAAAATAAAAAGTAAGCAGTATAAAAAACATTAAAAATATATCAAGTAGTGCAACTCTAGACATTACTAAACTAAGCCCATCTACTGCCATTAATAAGGCTGCTGATAAAGCTAAAAACTCTGATTTAAATAATCGCTTTGCAATTAAATAAATTAGTAGTACAGAGGCGCTACCAAAGAGTGCTGAGCTACTGCGCCAACCAAACTCGTTGTTGCCAAATATTTTTATACCGATACCAATTAACCATTTTCCAAATGGTGGGTGAACAACAAATTCAGATCCTCCTTGTTGATCTAATTCAACCCCGGAAGAAATTAAAGAGTAGGCATTTTTTGCATAGTAAATTTCATCAAAAATATAACCTTTTGGAGTATCTAATCGCCAAAGCCGAAAGCTCAGTGCAAAGGTAAGGATTGCAGAAATTGGTGAGATCCTGCGCAGTAGGGCTAAATCCATAGCAACAGCCTAAGTCCTGTTGTAAAGCAGGAAGTGAAATAACCTGAGAGAATTACCAAATGTTAATTCTGGCCTGCCTACCAATCGGTGATGTGCGCGATGCTTCCGCTCACCTTATTCAGGTGATATCAAATGCTGAGTTTGTTGCAGCTGAAGATTCTCGAAAATTTGCCAGATTATGTCAAGATCTAGAAATTAAACATAGCGCGAAAGTAATTTCATTTTTTGAAGGTAATGAGAATGAAAAAATTGAAGAGTTATCCCTAATTCTAAAATCTGGAAAAGATATTTTGGTAGTAACAGATGCTGGCGTGCCAGCAATATCTGATCCTGGTTATAGATTAATTAGAGCCGCACTTGCTGAAAAGATTCAAATTAAAGTACTGCCTGGGCCAAGTGCGGTTACTACTGCGCTATTACTTTCTGGCTTACCTACTGATCGATTCTGCTTTGAGGGTTTCCCGCCTCGAACTAGTGGTGCAAGAGTTAAATGGTTTACCGACCTTAGACAGGAAGAGCGAACAATTATTTTCTTTGAAGCACCACATCGAATAATTCAATCCCTAACAGATGCTGGTAGTGCATTTGGATTAGATCGAAATGGTGCAGTATGTCGAGAGATGAGTAAGAATTATGAAGAGGTAGTGCGAGGACCAATCTCAGAGTTAATTACTTGGGCAAATTCAAAAGAGATCTTAGGTGAGATAACAGTTGTAATTGAAGGATTTGATCCAAGTAGTAGGCAGTTCTCAGTTGAGGATTTAATTAAATTAGTTCTAGCTCATGAAGTGAGCGGTGAGAGTAGAAAGAGTGCTATCGCACTAGTTGCTAAGGAGAATTCGGTCTCAAAGCGAGTTGTATTTGATGCCATGGTTACCCACAAAAGTGAGGATAAGATCTGATCATGGCAGCTGATAAATCCTTTTATTTAACTACGCCTATTTATTATGTAAATGATGCCCCGCATATTGGCCATGCATACACAACTGTTGCTGGTGATGTATTAACCCGTTGGCATCGCCAACGCGGTGAATCTGTTTGGTTTTTAACTGGCACCGATGAACATGGTCAAAAGGTTTTAAATACTGCGCAAAGTAATAACACTAAACCACAAGATTGGTGTGACAGATTAGTGGATTCTGCCTGGAAGCCGGTTTGGCAGGATTTAAATATCGCAAATGATGATTTTATTAGAACCACAGAGAAACGTCACACAATACGGGTACAAAACTTTTTGCAAGGCTTAAAAGATGCCGGCCATATTTATGCCGGTAAATTTGAAGGCCCATATTGCATAGGCTGTGAAGAGTTTAAATTACCTGGTGATTTAGATAAAGGTATGTGCAAGATTCACTCTAAGCCAGTTGAGATGCTTAGTGAAGATAATTGGTTTTTTAAGTTATCTGCCTTTGTAGGTCCACTACTTGAACACTACAAATCAAATCCTGGTGCATGTGAGCCAGCTTCTGCTCGCAATGAGGTTATTTCATTTTTAGAGGGTGAGGTTAGAGATCTTTCAATCTCACGTTCCACATTTGATTGGGGCATTCCCGTTCCTTGGGATACAAAACAAGTTATTTATGTTTGGTTTGATGCTCTTCTAAATTATGCCACCGCAGTTGGATTAGGTGATGAGCCTGATTCTGAAGGTGGGAAAAAATTTGCTAAAACTTGGCCAGCAGATGTTCACTTAGTTGGTAAAGATATTTTGCGCTTTCACGCAATAATTTGGCCGGCAATGTTAATGGCGGCAGGAGTAGCTGTTCCTAAAAAAGTATTTGCCCATGGTTGGTTATTAGTAGGTGGTGAAAAAATGTCAAAGAGTAAGTTAACTGGCATTGCCCCTAGTGATATCACCAAAGATTTTGGCGTAGATGCATTTAGGTATTACTTTCTAAAAGCAATTCCATTTGGCTCTGATGGCTCATTTTCTTGGGAGGATATGGCGGCTAGATACACCAGCGAATTAGCAAATGATTTTGGTAACTTAGCGTCTAGATTAATTGCGATGATTGAAAAGTATTGTGATAATAAAATTCCGCAGGTGGCAAAAGATAATGAGTTAGCTCAAAGCCTTACTCAAACAGTTAAAACCGCTGATGATGCTATTTGCGCACTTGATTTTCAAGGCGGAATAAATGCAATAATGGATTTTTGTAAGCAGGTAAATGGTTATGTAACAATTAAACAACCATGGGTAGTGGCTAAAGATGCTGCCAATAAAGCGCAGCTAGATGAAATTTTATATAACACCGCAGAATCACTTCGCGCCCTAGCGGTATTACTTCACCCAGTTATGCCAGAGGTGACAGAAAAACTTTGGCAAAGTTTAGGTGCATCATCATTAGGTGCGATTGGTGATCAACAAATATCTAAGGTTTCAAATTGGGGACAATTACCAGCTGGCAGCGTAGTAACTAAAACAGAAGTTTTATTTCCACGGCTAGAAGAGGTTAAGTAATTTATGGCAGATCGTCATAATCGCGATCTTGATCGAAAGCCGGGACCACTTCCTGATCCAATTAATTCAAAGACAGTTGATACTCACGCCCACCTTGAGTTAATTCATAACAGTGAAGCTAATTCACCTTTAATTAAGCAAACATTAGATGAAGCTGCCTCAGTTGGTATTGATCGAGTTGTGCAGGTTGGCTACTCCGCTGAGCAATCAATTTGGTCTGTTAAGTGCGCTGAAGCTTTTGTTGGCCAAGTTTTAGCAGCAGTTGCGCTGCATCCAAATGAGGCGCCAGTAGTAGATGACTTAGAAAAAGATTTAGCAATTATCCAAGGATTAGCTTCTAATCCAAGAGTTAGAGCAATTGGTGAAACCGGTCTTGATTTTTTTAGAACAGAGCCGGCGCTGCAAGAAAAACAAAAATACTCATTTAAACGTCACATAAAAATGGCTAAAGATCACAATAAGGCGCTAGTAATTCATGATCGTGATTCACACCAAGCGGTATTAGATCTTTTAGCTGAAGAAGGTGCACCTAGTAACACAATTTTTCATTGTTTTTCTGGTGATGTAGCAATGGCAAAAGAGTGTATTGCAAATAAGTATTATCTTTCCTTTGCTGGAACTGTTACTTTTAAAAATGCACCAGAGCTTCGGCAAGCAGCAGCTCTTGTGCCACTTAATCAGATATTAGTTGAGACTGATTCACCGTTTTTAGCTCCCATGCCAAATCGTGGATCACTTAACACACCAGCTCAAATACCAAACACCTTAAGAGTGTTAGCAGATGTGCGAGGTGAATCAGTTGATTATCTAGCAGCTGCCATCTCTGAAAATGCAGAGCGTATTTTTGGAAAGTTTTAAGTGATGAATTTATTAGGGGCGGCGCAAATAAGAGCCCTTGCTGAAAAACTTGATTTAAAGCCAACAAAAAAGCTTGGTCAAAACTTTGTAATTGATGCAAACATCTGCCGAAAAATTGTTAAGTTAGCGCAAGTAAGTGAATCAGATATCGCACTTGAAATAGGACCTGGCTTAGGCTCACTCACGCTCGCCCTACTTGAGCAAACTAAGCAGGTAGTGGCAGTTGAAATTGATAATCGCTTAGCTAATCAATTACCAATTACTGTTACTGAGAATGGTTTTTCTAATGAAAAATTAATTGTTATAAATGAAGATGCGATGACTCTAAAGCACTTAGATATTAAGCCAACAGTTTTAGTAGCAAATCTTCCATATAACATTTCAGTTCCAGTATTACTTAATGTTCTTGAATATTTTCCATCTATTACTAAAGGCGTAGTGATGGTACAAACTGAGGTGGCAGAGCGATTGGCAGCTCTTCCTGATAATAAACAGTATGGCGCACCTACTGTTAAAGCTAATTGGTGGAGCACACTTGAGCTATCTGCTTCAGTTAGTCGATCAGTTTTTTGGCCTATCCCAAATGTTGATTCATCTTTAGTTAGATTTGATCGCCATCCACCACTGGGGGATGAGGTGCAACGAGTTGCCACATTCACCATCATTGATCAAGCATTTGCTAAGCGGCGCAAGATGATGCGATCAGCACTTTCGCAGTTGCTAGGAGTAAATGCAGTTAACCTGTTAGAGGCTGCTGGGATTGATCCAACTATTCGTGGTGAGGCGCTCTCAGTAAAAGAATTTTTAGAGATTGGTAAACAATTAGTTAAGCAAAATTCCACACCATTAGATACTTAACCAATACGCTCTAGGGTATGAGATCACGGGGTGTAATTGCCAGGGTACCAGCTAAGGTCAATCTGCAACTAGCAGTTGGCCCACTAGGTACTGATGGATTTCATGAAGTTACTACGGTCTTTCAAGCAATCTCACTCTTTGATGATGTAACAGTTGAAACAGCGGCAGAAAATAATGGTATTTCAATTCAAGTTACTGGGCAGACTTCAACTGGTGTGCCATCTGATAGCTCAAACCTTGCAGTTAAAGCCGCAACATTAATGATTAAAAATTATGATCTGCCTAGTGATATAAATATTAAATTAAAAAAAGAGATTCCAGTTGCTGGCGGTATGGCAGGTGGCAGCGCAGATGCTGCTGGAGTAATTGTTGGTCTTGACTCTTTATTTGAGTTAGGACTTTCCAGGGATGAGATGGAGATGGTTGGAAGTAAAATAGGCACTGATGTGCCATTTTCAATATGTGGTGGAGTAGCAATTGGAACTGGGCGAGGTGATCAAATAACTCCAGCACTTTTTAAAGGAAGTTATAACTGGGTACTTGCACTTTCAGGTCAAGGATTAGCCACACCATCTGTTTACGCAGAGTGTGATCGCTTGCGCGAGGGATTATCAATTTCAACACCAGTAGTTAGTGAACATTTAATGCAAGCACTTAGAGCGGGGGATGCTAAAGCATTAGGTAAATCGTTATCAAATGATTTACAACCAGCTGCCTGCTCACTACGGCCAGCTCTTCGATTAGTTTTAGATGTTGGTCTTGATTATGGCGCATTAGGTGGAATCGTCTCTGGTTCAGGTCCAACAGTTGCATTCTTAGTAAAAGATGAAGAGCATGCAATGGACTTAACCGTTGCATTAAGTAGTAGTGGGGTAATTTCATCAGTTGTTAGAGCAAGCGGAGCGGTTGCGGGGGCTCGAATAATTGAAAGTTTTTAATTTAACCAGTTATAAGGGATAATTCAGGTTCCGCCATTGTGTAGTGGCTAGCACATGAGCCTTTGAAGCTCAGGGTCCAGGATCGATACCTGGTGGCGGAGCCACCAAGAAAAAAGGGGGTAGTGATGAGTAAGTTAGAACTTGTCATTGTCCTAGCGGCCGGTGATAGCAAGCGAATGAAATCTGAAACCTCAAAGGTATTACATGAAATAGCTGGTCGAAGTGTTATCCAGAATTTATTAGCAGCGCTTACTCCACTTTCTGCAAAAAATTTAACCGTGGTAGTCGGCGCCCAAAAAGAGGCGGTAGCTGCGCACCTGTTAAAGATTGCGCCAAATGCAAAGTGTGTAGTGCAAGAAAAGCGAGATGGTACCGGATCTGCAACCGCGCTCGCCTTAGCAGAACATAAAGGTGATGGCACTGTCCTAGTTTTAGCCGGAGACACCCCGCTACTTACCAATCAAACATTAAGTGAATTTGTAAAAGCCCATCAAGATAATGAGAGCCCAGCTTCAGTCTTAACTGCCCTACTTCCTGATCCAAGTGGATACGGCCGGATAATTAGGGGTGATGATGGTGTGATCTTAAAAATTATTGAAGAAAAAGATGCTTCAGATTCTGAAAAAGATATTGATGAGATTAATACCGGAGTCTACTTATTTGATATTAAATTACTCCGCTCGGTAATTACTAACCTTAAGAGTAATAACTCCCAAAAGGAGCTATACCTAACTGATGTAATTGGCTTAATTAATGAGAGTGGAAAAAGTGCTTACGCAATCCTTTCCAATGATTACACCGAAACTTTAGGTATAAATGATCGAAGCCAATTAGCTGAATGCGCTGCAATTATGCGTGATCGAATAAATCATCAGCATATGCTAAATGGGGTAAGCATTATTGATCCAACTACTACTTGGATTGACGCCGATGTTGTTATTGAATCTGATGTTTTAATTTATCCCGGCACATCAATTACCGGTAATAGTAAAATTAAATCTGGCGCCATTATTGGCCCACGCTCAGTAATTAACTCTTGCCAAATAGATACTGGGGCTAAGGTAATTGAATCAAATTGCACCGATTCAAAGATAGGTAAAGATGCGAAGGTCGGGCCATATACATACCTACGCAAAGGCAGCGTATTAGATAGTGAAAGTAAAGTAGGCGCCTTTGTTGAGATTAAAAATTCAACTATTGGACAAGGATCAAAGGTTGCCCATCTTTCATATGTGGGAGATGCTCAAATTGGTGAAGAGAGCAATATTGGTGCTGGCACAATATTTGTTAATTATGATGGTGAAAATAAGTACCAAACTGAGATTGGTGATCATGTAAGAATTGGTAGTGACACCATGCTGGTGGCTCCAGTAAGCATCGGTGATGGCGCCTATACCGCAGCCGGCTCTGTGGTCAATGAGGATGTGCCAGCGGGTGCGATTGCAATCGCACGCTCTCGCCAAGTAAATATCTTAGGTTGGGTGCTACGTAAACGAAAAGGAAGCAAATCTGCTGCAGCAGCAAAAAAGGCTGGTGCAAAAGAGTGATTAATTTCTAGTAGAGTTAACCTAGATTCACCACAGTGAGGGGGAAGCTAACCTGAATGAGATTCGCTTAGCCTCCGAGAAAAGTTTGCGCTTATTTACTGGCCGGGCTTACCCAGAGTTAGCAGATGAGGTTGCCTACGAGTTAGGTATCCCAATTACACCAACATCAGCATATGACTTTGCTAATGGTGAAATTTTTATCAGATTCGAAGAAAGTGTTCGCGGCTCTGATGCATTTGTACTACAAAGTCATAGCGCTCCGGTAAATAAACAAATCATGGAGCAGTTAATTATGGTTGATGCACTTAAGCGAGCATCTGCGAAACGAATTACTGTAATCCTTCCCTTTTATGGTTATGCCCGCCAAGATAAAAAACACCGAGGTCGTGAGCCAATCTCGGCAAGATTAATGGCAGATCTTTTTAAAACAGCAGGAGCTGATCGCTTAATGTGTGTAGATCTACACACCTCTCAAATTCAAGGATTCTTTGATGGACCAGTTGATCACTTATTTGCTCTTCCACTTTTAACAAATTATGTTGGTAGCAAAGTTGATCGCAAGAATTTAGTAATTGTTTCCCCAGACTCAGGCCGGGTTAGAGTAGCAGAGAGATGGAGTGAATTACTTGGCGGCTGCAGCATCGCATTTATCCATAAAACCCGTGATCCAAAGGTTCCTAATGAGGCAACAGTTGGCAAAGTTGTTGGAGATGTTAAAGGTATGACCTGCGTTGTTATTGATGACATGATCGACACAGCTGGCACCGTAACTAAAGCAGTAGATGCGTTAATTGAAGAGGGTGCTAAGGATGTAATCATTGCTGCAACACATGCCGTGCTTTCAGGCCCAGCCGTTGATAGATTAAAGAAATCTAGAGTCTCTGAGGTAGTAGTGACAAATACATTGCCAATATCTGAGGAAAACCGCTTTGATAACCTAACAGTTCTTTCAATTGCACCACTGCTAGCCCGAGCAATTAAAGAGGTGTTTGAAGATGGATCAGTTACTAGTCTTTTTGATGGACACAGTTAAAATAGTTTTTTAATAGATCAAACTTGCGCCCGTAGCTCAACGGATAGAGCATCTGACTTCGGATCAGAAGGTTCGGGGTTCGAATCCCTGCGGGCGCACCATTGATTTGTCCTTTTACCTATCTATTCGCTAACCTAGCGCTTCGTTCCGCGAGGGATAAAACCGTTATCGAGGGAGAAGTAAAGTGGCTGAAATTTCAATCAAGGGCGCACGTCGAACTGAGTTTGGCAAAGGTGCATCCCGCAGATCTCGCCGTGATGGATTTATTCCGGCAGTAATTTATGGACATGGTGAGAAACCACAACATGTTGCGCTCCCTTCGCGTGAGCTTGGTATTGCACTTAAAACTTCAAACGTTCTAATTGATGTTGTATTAGATGATCACACAGAGTTAACACTTCCTAAATCTGTTAGCCGTGATCCATTAACAGGTTTGCTAGAGCATATTGATTTAGTAATTGTTAGACGTGGTGAGAAAGTTATTGTTTCTGTTCCAGTTCACACTGAAGGTAAGTATGACCAAGATGGAATTTTGGAACACACAAATAACTCAATTGAGGTTGAGGCAGATGTAACAAACATTCCTGCATTCTTAATGCTAAGCATGGAAGGCATGATGGCTGGAGATTCTCGTTACGCCTCTGATGTAGTAATTCCAGAAGGTATTAAATTAATAAGTGATCCAAAGATGACTGTTATTCATCTATCTGTTCGCGCTGCTGAGGAAGAGGTTGTAGTTGTTGCTGCAGCTCCTGCTGAAGGTGATGCCGCAGCCGCTGCCGCTCCTGCTGAAGGTGATGCTGCCGCAGCTCCTGCTGCTGGCACAGATGATAAGAAGGACAAGAAGAAGTAAGTAAGGACTAGCCTTAACTTATGGCTGATCGTTGGTTGGTAATTGGTTTAGGTAATCCTGGGCCTACCTATGAAAAAACTCGACATAATATTGGCCAACTTGTTTTAGATCAGTTATCTGAAAATCAAAAGTTTTCATCCCATAAATCTCGGATGCAGATATCTGAGATTAAATTAGATGGGCAAAGTGTAGTTTTAGCTAAATCACTTGGGTATATGAATGAAAGTGGTGGCCCAGCTAAGTCCTTAGCCGATTTTTATAAAATCGATATAGACAAAATTATTGCAATCCATGATGAATTAGATCTGCCATTTAATAACCTTCGAATAAAACTAGGAGGTGGCGATAACGGACATAATGGGCTTAAGTCCCTTACCGCATCCTTTTCAACTGCTGATTACTACCGAATCAGAATGGGAATAGGAAGACCGATGGGTGAGCAAGATCCAGCAGATTTTGTTTTAAAAGCATTTAGTAAAGATGAGCGAGGAGAACTTGATAGTTTTACAAGCCGTAGCGCTCAGGCAATTAGCGCTTTAATACTAAATGGAATTGATAAGGCGCAAACAGCTTTTAATTCTTAAATCAGCCAGTATTTCGAAGACCAGCTGCCACACCATTAATTGTCAGTAGTAGCGCCCGCGCTAGTAATGGATCAATATCTTTTTGTTCTCTTACTCGCTTAAGTAAAGAGATTTGTAGTAATTGAATCGGCGCTAGGTATGTATCTCTAACTTGTAAGGTTCTAGCCAAGATTGGCTGATTTCCTAAAATTTCAGTTTTATTTGTCATAAGCAGTAGCTCTGCAACAGTTAACTCATATTCAGCCTTAATCTGATCAAATATTTTATGAAGGGAAGGATCAACTAAGGTTGTTACATAGCGGTGGGCTATTGCTAAATCTGTTTTAGCTAGTGTCATCTCAACATTACTAATGAAGGTACTAAAGAAATGCCAATCCTTTAAAAGTTTTTGTAGTAGATCAGATTTACCAGCCAACCTTGCAGCTTTAAGGCCTGAACCAACCCCATACCAACCTGGCACAATTTGGCGCGATTGGGTCCAACCAAATACCCAAGGAATAGCCCTAAGGGATTCAAGACCAGATGCTGCATCAGGGCGACGTGATGGCCTAGAACCTAAAAACATATTTCCAAGTTGTTCAACAGGAGTTGAGGCATAGAAATATGCAGGTAGCTCTTCTTGATCAACTAATTTTCGATATGCCGAAAATGCATGCTCACTAATTAAATCCATGCACTCATCCCAACTATTTAAATCCTGTGATGATTGGCGTGGTTTTCTATTTAATATTGTTGCCTCTAAAGCTGCAGCTAGAGTTAACTCTAAGTTTTCTTTAGCAAGTGCTGGCAGGCCATACTTATCTGAAATTACCTCACCTTGTTCAGTCATTTTTATCTGACCATCAATTGATCCCCAAGGAAGTGCGATTAATGCGTCATAGGTTGGTCCACCACCACGGCCAACTGATCCACCACGACCATGAAATAGCCGAAGCTTCACACCATGCTTATGTGCAACATCACGAAGTTTTCGTTGGGCTTTATGGATCTCCCATTGGCTAGTTGTAATTCCAGCATCCTTATTTGAGTCAGAGTAACCAAGCATTACTTCCTGCACCTGACCACGCATCATTACAATCTTTCGATAACTCTTATTATTTAGTAAACCATCTAATATCTGATCTGCCGCTCGCAGCTCTGCAACAGTTTCAAGTAGCGGCACAAAACCGATCTTGGCAAATGATTTATTAGCATCTAGTGATATTAGCCCCGCCAATTTACCAATTAAGACCGCAGCTAAAACATCATTTGCAGATTTTGTCATTGAAATTATGTAGCTTTCAATAACCTCTGGGCCAAACTGATCAATTAACTCACCACTAGTAACAAATGTCTTAAGACATTTATTTGCTTGCTCATCAAGTTTAGTTAAGTCAATTACTTTAGTTGATTCTAATTCCTTATTAATTATCTCAGCACTTGAATCATTAAATAATTGTTTTAGTAAGTAATGATGAGCATCTGAATGTTCTCTAATATCCATCTTTGCGTGGCTTAATCCAAATGCAGCAATTGCTCTAGTAATTCGCTCAAGTAATCCGGTCGCAATTAATTGACCATTATTAGCCATTAATGATTTACGCATAATTTCAAAATCACTAAGTAATTCAGCACTATCTTTATAGTCACGGCCTGGAACATGGGGTGAATTATCAGTATGGCGCTGTTGGGTGATGAGTAACTTATGCCTAATCGCAGTTACCTTTATTCGGTATGGCTCTTCAGCATTAATTCTTCGATATCTACTTTCAATCTCAGGTAATTTTTCAAGATCATCTAATACAGATTTTTCTAACTCTTTTGAAACTCCAGTTAGTTTTGTTGAGATAGATACGCCTTGCACTAATTGATCTAGATGCAGCAAGAGAGTTCTCGTAAAGTGCGAGTTTTGTAGCAAAATAGCAGATCTAGTTACATCAGCTGTGATATTTGGATTGCCATCGCGGTCCCCACCTATCCAAGTTCCAAAGGAAAGTGGCTTAGCAGAAAGAGAGAGATCAACTCCTAATCTTTTAACTTCAGATGCGAACTCAGCTAGAACCTCTGGCACAGTCTCTTGTAATAACTCATTTAAGTAATAAATTGAGTTAACCGCTTCATCTAATGGTTCAGGCCGGCCTAAGCGAAGTTCATCTGTTTGCCAAAGTAAATCAATAGTTTCAGCAAGACGCTTACTTTGAGTTTGGCTATCAGGTTGTTGAAGAAGTTCAGAAATTGTTGTCATCTTTCCTAATACGGAGCGACGAGCTGCCTCCGTTGGGTGGGCGGTGAATACCGGGCGCACTGAGAAGTTATCTATCCAAGTTTGAAGATCTTTTTGATCAAAATCTTTGCTTATTTTTTGCGCTGCTAAAATATTATCTACAGCTCTACTTAGCCAAGAACCAGTTGCATTTTTCTCATCAGTTAACACTTTAGATCGGTTAACTTGTTCAGCCACATTTGCTAGATTAAAAAAGTGTCCAAATGCTCTTACTAGAGAGATAGTTTGAGTATCAGTTAACTTACTTAAAATTTGATCTTGCTCGCCCTGCCTAACTGCCAAGCGAACAGATTCAACTAGTGAGAGTAATTCATCCCCTTCTTGCCTAGCTAAGGTTTGACCTAATAGGTCGGCTAATCTGCGGACATCATTACGCAAATCTGTGTTATCAGCAGTTGAACTCATGGCGTAATCATCACAGATTCCCAATTGCTCTGGCACATCTTTATGGCATTTACGGCTAAATATCGGCCTTAGAATTACCCCTGTAACCCCCCTTCATTTATGAAGCGGGGGTATGCGGCGTTTAATTGAAGGAAGGGGTGGTGATGTTAAATCTATTATCCAAACTGAAGTCACCAATTGGAAATTATTTAGCAACATCAGTGGATATGGTGGCACCTGCAAGTATTCACTGCCTACTTGCCGCTAACTCGCCTGCGCCACTATTAATTGTTACTACATCAAGTAGAACATCACAGGAATTAAATGCTGAGATCTGTTCACTAATTGGTAGTGAAAATGTTGTTAACTTTCCAGCCTGGGAGACATTACCGCACGAGCGATTAAGTCCTAAGGCAGATACCGTTACTTTAAGATTTAAAGCACTTAATCAAATCGTTAGTAAAGATATAAAAATTATTACCTGTTCAATTAGAGCATTACTACAACCAATTATTGCTAATAACCTAGAACTTTCTCAAATAAAAATAAGTGTTAATCAACAGTTAGTAATGTTTGATCTAATTAGGCAGCTATCGCAATTTGGTTTTACTAGATCAGATTTAGTTGAGCGGCGAGGTGATTTTGCAGTCAGAGGTGGGATTTTAGATTTATTTCCGGCAGATCAAGAGCACCCGATTCGAATAGATTTCTTTGGTGATGAAATTGAGGAGATCTCATATTTTGCAGTAGCTGATCAGAGATCTTTAACAAAAATTACCGGTGAAATAAAAATTTATCCATGCCGAGAACTTCTTCTAGATGAGAAGGTTAAGGAGAATGCTAAAAAATTAGGAAAGACTTTTCCAGAAATTAGTGATATGACTGAAAAGATCATCCAAGGAATAACATTTGAAGGAATGGAATCTCTCGCCGCCGGCTTAGTTGATGAGTTTAAAACAATCATTGATTACCTACCTAAACAAACTCAGATTTGGTTTGTAGATGAGCCAAGACTTAGAAGTCGGGCCGCAGATTTAATTACTACCAACGAAGAGTTTCTAGCTGCTAGTTGGTCAAATATTGCCTGGAGTGAAAATGAGAAACTCTCACCACCCCTTGATTTAACTGCGCAACTTGGTATGGGTGGATTTAATGAATTAGTAAGAATTGAGCAGATTGCAAACAAGGCTGGGCTTGAAATACGGAATTTAAATCTATATTCCAGCACGCCAGAGCAGGAAGAAATCACATTTATTGATGTGGTTAGTAGCTACGGAAAAAAGTATGAAAATGCACTCTCTGATATTAAAAGCTGGCAAAAAAGTGGCTTTCAAGTCATTTTTACCGCTGCTGCCAATGGCACATTAAAGCGATTTAGTGAATTACTAAATTCTTCCGATTTAGCAAATGAAATAATTGAAGTTGATAAAGAATCTAGCCAAACTAACTTAATTTATTTATATCGCTCTGATATTACTCATGGCTTTATCAGTGAAAAATATAAATTGGTTTTAATTACAGATAAAGATATATCTGGACAAAGATCAACAGATAAAGATTTAGCCCGAATGCCTTCTAGGCGTAAGAAGGCGATTGATCCAATGCAACTTAAATCTGGTGATTATGTGGTCCATGAACAACATGGAGTTGGTAGGTATGTAGAGCTAATTAATCGAAATATTAATAATATTTCTAGAGAATATTTAGTAATTGAGTACGCATCATCAAAACGGGGTCAACCGGCTGATAAATTATTTGTTCCAACTGATACTTTAGAACAGGTAACAAAGTATGTTGGTGGTGAATCACCAGCATTACACCGAATCGGTGGCGCTGATTGGCAAAGCAGTAAACGCAAAGCGCGTAAAGCAATTAAACAAATAGCAGCAGAGTTGATTAGATTATATGCCGCACGTATGAGTGCGCCAGGTTTTGCATTTTCAGCCGATACACCTTGGCAAAAAGAGCTAGAAGATAGTTTTGCTTTTGTTGAAACAATTGATCAACAGGCAACTATCGATGAAGTAAAGCGGGATATGGAAAAACCAAATCCAATGGATCGAATTGTTTGCGGTGATGTTGGTTATGGAAAAACTGAGATTGCAGTAAGGGCGGCATTTAAAGCGGTTCAAGATGGTAAGCAGGTAGCGGTATTAGTTCCAACCACATTACTTGTTCAGCAACACTTCAATACATTTACAAATCGTTATGCCAGCTTTCCGGTAAAGATTGCTGCTTTATCTAGATTTAATACAGCAAATGAAAGTAAATTAATTATTGCAGGACTTAAAGATGGCTCAGTTGATGTAGTAATTGGAACTCATCGGCTTTTATCTAAAGATATAAAGTTTGCCGATCTTGGCTTATTAGTTGTTGATGAGGAGCAAAGATTTGGAGTTGAGCATAAAGAAGAGCTAAAGAAAGCAAGAACAAATGTAGATGTTTTAGCTATGTCAGCTACTCCAATTCCTAGAACTCTTGAGATGGCAATAACTGGAATTAGAGAGATGTCTAACATCACCACACCACCGGAGGAGCGACATCCAGTCCTAACATATGTTGGAGCATACGATGATAAACAAGTTGCAGCGGCAATTCATCGAGAGTTACTAAGAGATGGACAGATATTTTTTATCCATAATCGAGTTGAAAGTATTGAAGCTGTCGCGCAGCGAATTAGAAAATTAGTGCCCGAGGTAAAAATTGGTATTGCCCACGGACAAATGAATGAGCGGTTACTTGAGGACGTTATTTTAGATTTTTGGAACAGGGAGTTTGATTTACTTTTGTGCACAACAATAATTGAAAGTGGTATCGATATTCCAAATGCTAACACCTTAATTGTTGATCGATCAGATTTATTTGGTTTATCTCAACTCCATCAATTACGTGGTCGAGTTGGCAGAAGTAGAGAGAGAGCATATGCCTACTTTTTTTACCCAACTGATCAACCAATTACGGAACTAGCCCATGACCGCTTAACCACAATTGCAACCAACACTGATTTAGGCGCTGGTATGGCGGTGGCATTAAAAGATTTAGAGATTAGAGGTGCTGGAAATCTATTAGGTGGTGAACAATCTGGTCATATTGCTGAGGTTGGTTTTGATTTATATATGCGAATGGTTGCTGACGCAGTTGATGAATTTAAGAGTGGTTACTTTGAAGATAAACCAAAAAATACCGATTGCAAAGTTGAGTTACCAATTAATGCCCACTTACCAGTTTCATACATTGAATCTGAGCGATTACGACTTGATCTCTATCGCAGACTTGCTGAAGCATCAGATGATGATGGCCTAAATGAAATAAATATTGAGATGACCGACAGATTTGGCCCACTACCCCAACCTGCTCTTGAATTATTAGCAGTTGCCTCACTGAGATTATTTGCAAAAAGTCTAGGGCTAACTGATATTGCATTTTCTGGAAAAAATCTTCGACTAACCCCAGTTGTCCTAGCGGAATCTGCTGCGATAAAACTAAATCGGCTATACCCAGGATCTATATATAAAAATGCATCACAAATCCTGCTAGTCGCAAGGCCAAGCAGCCCCAATTGGATAGAAAGTGAAGAGATAGGGGATACTTCAACCCTTGCCTGGGTTAAATCAGTCCTAGCTAATTTAATTAAGCCAGCTACTACCAAATAAAGTAGTTATGAGAAGAAAGAGGATGGAATTGTTTAAGAAGGTAATTACTTCAGTTTTAGCTGCGCTCCTTTTAACTAGCTGTAGCAGTATGAATTCAGGAATAACAATTGGTGATAAAGAGTTTTCAACGAATGATATACAAAAACCTGTAGATGAAATTTTAGAGGCACGAAAAAGTATTGATACATCACAAATGCAACTTGGTTCAGGTGCTGATCTAATTCGCAACCAAGCACAATTTGCAGTTATAAGTGTCTTACTCGATCAAATCGCTTCCGATTCGAAAATTAATTTTACTAATGCTGATATTGCAACACGTAGAACTGAGATTGTTGCCCAAGTTGGAGGAGAGACAGAATTACCAAGAGCGTTAGTTAGCTCAAACCTGGCGCCTTCAAATCTTGAGCCATATATTAAAGTTAGATTAATTATAGATAAGCTTAATTCAGATTTTATTGAATTAGGCGCTTCACCTGAACAAGCATCAGAGGGAGTAAGTAAATTACTTGTTGCAGCTGCCAAAAAACTTGGAGTTAAGGTAAATCCTAAATATGGTACGTGGAATCCAGTAACTGCCTCAATTGAATCAGGTGATATAACTGATGGCGCAGTAACACCAGCCCCATAAGTTATTAATTATGGCTTCAGAGCTAGAAAGACTTCGCGAAGTGATGGACAAACTTCGATCCCCTGGAGGTTGCCCATGGGATAACGAGCAAGATCACACAACACTTCTTAAGTACTTACTTGAAGAATCATATGAATTTATTGAAGCAGTTGAGAATAATGATCGCAGCGGAATGCAAGAAGAGTTAGGTGATCTACTTCTACAAATATATTTTCACTCACGCATTGCTGAAGAAGATAAAGATCAACCATTTAACATCGAAGATGTGGCAAGAAATGTTGCCGATAAGTTAATCAGTCGCCACCCACATGTTTTTGCGGGCACAGTAGTTAAAGACAGCGCAGAGGTATTAGAAAATTGGGAGAAGCAAAAAGCGATTGAAAAGGGGAGAAGTTCAGCTATTGATGGTGTTCCACTAGCTCAACCCTCACTTACCTTGGTTGCAAAACTGCTCTATCGGGTGAAGAAATTTAATTATCAATTACCAATAAATTCACCACTACAACTTCCTGAGCAAATTGATCAAGATCAGCTTGGCCAGTTACTGCTTGGATTAATTTCACAAGCAGTAGATAAAGGCCTTGATCCTGAGGCAGCCTTGCGTAGTGCTGGTAAATCCTTAATTGCGCAGATTCAAGTCCATGAGGCAAGGTAGAATTAGGGCATTAAATCAACTTCGACTTAATTTAAATAGTTATCAGGAGAAAATAAGTGTCAGTTATCAAATCAGTTACCTCAAGAGAGATTTTAGATTCACGCGGAAATCCAACTATTGAAGTTGAAGTTAAGTTAGATAACGGAATTATTGGCCGCGCTGCTGTGCCAAGTGGGGCATCAACTGGAGCATTTGAAGCAGCTGAGCTTCGCGATGGCGGCACGCGATATTTAGGTAAAGGTGTTTTAATTGCAATTAAAAATGTTAATGAAAAAATAGCACCAGCAGTTATTGGTTTAAGTGCTTTAGATCAAAGAACACTGGATGAAAAAATGATCGCATTAGATGGTAGTAAAAATAAATCTAATCTAGGTGCTAATGCAATCTTAGGTGTTTCACTTGCCGCCGCCAGAGCTGCTGCAAATAGTGCTAATCAATCATTGTTTAAATATTTAGGTAAGGATGAAGCAAAAATTTTACCAGTTCCAATGATGAATATTTTAAATGGTGGAGCCCATGCTGATACAAATGTGGATATCCAAGAGTTTATGGTTGCGCCAATTGGTGCACAAAGCTTTAAAGAGTCACTGCGTTGGGGCGCTGAGATTTATCACAGCTTAAAATCAGTACTTAAGAAAAAAGGTTTAGCAACAAGCATTGGCGATGAGGGCGGATTTGCGCCAAATCTTGATAGCAATCGCGCAGCACTTGATCTGATATTAGTTGCAATAGAACTTGCTGGTTTTAAAGCCGGAAGTGATGTAGCACTTGCTATGGATGTAGCAGCCACTGAGTTTTGTGAAAATGGTCTTTATAAATTTGAGGGTAAAGAATTAACCTCAGATCAAATGATTAGTTACTACTCAGATTTAGAGTCTGCTTACCCACTAGTTTCAATTGAGGATCCACTGGATGAGAATGACTGGGCTGGCTGGGCAAAAATGACCCAGGTATTAGGTGAGAAAGTTCAAATTGTTGGTGATGATTTGTTTGTAACAAATCCAGAGCGCTTGCAACGAGGAATTGATGAAAAAACAGCTAACGCCTTACTTGTTAAGGTAAATCAAATTGGAAGTTTAACCGAGACAATCGACGCAGTTAATTTAGCCCATAAAAATGGATATCACTCCATGATGAGCCATCGCTCAGGTGAAACTGAGGACACCACAATTGCAGATTTAGCAGTTGCACTTAACTGTGGTCAGATTAAAACTGGTGCACCGGCTAGATCTGAACGAGTAGCTAAATACAACCAACTACTTAGAATTGAAGAAGAATTATCAAGTAAAGCTGTTTACGCTGGCCCTGCTGCATTTCCTAGGTTTAAAAAGTAGGTTAAAAATATGGTGCGCCGAAAGTTTTTCGCAGCCAATTTAATTTCATCTACTCGTAAATCTATTAAATCAGGTTTAAATAGGCGCGGCTTATCTAATCGGGCATTAATTGTTGGAATTATTTTATTCGCACTAGCTGTCACGCTGGCGCCACCGATTCAACATTACTTTACTCAAAGGGCTCAAATTAATTCACTACGGACGCAGTTATCTGATAATCAAAAGATGTTAGAAGATGCTGCTACGGAGTTGGCAAAGTGGAATGATCCAGAGTATGTAGCTAGTCAGGCAAGAGCAAGATTACATTTCATTTTTCCAGGTGAGCGGGCCTATATTATTGTCGGAAATGGTGAGATCACCGATGATGAGCAAGTAACAAAAGTCTCAGAGCAACTTCCAATTGGACTCCCTTGGTATTCAAGATTAATTTCTTCAATAACTAGCACAAATGTAAACAGCTAATATGGTCAGGCCAGCTAAAGCATTTACAGCAGAGCAAGCGAGTGAAAAAGATTTAGAAATCATAGAAGCTCAATTAGGTAGAACACCAAGAGATGTTTTAGCAATCGCCCACCGCTGCCCATGCGGGTCACCTGATGTGGTGCAAACACCACCTCGATTAGCAGATGGCACACCATTTCCAACTTTTTATTATGCAACCTGCCCAAGACTTACCGGCGCCATTTCAACTTTAGAAAGTTCTGGACTAATGGCGCAGATGAATGAGCGTTTACAAACTCAACCGGAGTTAGCTGGCAACTATATGGCTGCCCATATTGATTATGAGGCTAGCCGAGATGGTGCTGGGCGAATGCAAAATATTGAAGTTCCTGAGATAGTTGGCGTCACAGCTGGTGGAATGCCTGACCGAGTTAAATGTCTGCACTCTTTAGTTGCCCACGCTTTAGCAGCTGGGGAAGATGTTAACCATTTAGGGGATGAAGCTTTAATTGCATTAGATCAATGGTGGATTAATAAACCATGCAGTGAAATTGCTAATTTAACTAATCAGGATGATAAATGAGTCAAGTAGCAGTCATTGATTGCGGCACAAATTCAATTAGGTTATTAATTGCTGAAATTTCTGGCAGTACTTTTAAAGAAGTAATACGCACTATGGAAATTGTTCGACTCGGCCAGGGGGTTGATGAAAATAAAGCATTTCACCCAGATGCAATTAATCGGACTTTATTGGCAGTTAAATCTTTTAAAGAAATAATTGATAAAAATAAAGTAGATAAAATTAGATTTTGTGCTACATCAGCAACTAGAGATGCTATGAATAGAAATTTATTTATTGATGGCGTTCGCGATATTTTAAATGTTCAAGTCGAGGTAATTCCAGGAGAGGAAGAAGCAGCCCTATCTTTCACAGGCGCTACCTACCAATTAGATCAAGGTAGTGGACCATTTTTAGTAGTTGATATTGGTGGTGGCTCAACTGAGTTTGTATATGGAGATAAAAAAGTAATTAGTGCTAAGAGTGTCAATATCGGATGTGTGAGAATGAGTGAGCGACATTTAATAAACCAGCCCCCAACTATGGATCAGATTACTAGTGCAATAGTTGATATTGATATTGCCATAACGCAGGCAGCCGTTAGTGTGCCAATTAATAGCGCGAAAAGTTTAATTGCTGTAGCTGGTACTGCCACAACAGTTGCAGCTGCCGCACTTGATTTATCAAAATATGATAGAGATCTGATTCATTTATCGAAAATATCAGCTGATAAAGTTCATAAGGTTGCCCAGATGTTTCAATCTATGAATAAGAGTGAGATTTCAGCTCTGCCATATATGCATGAAGGCCGAGTTGATGTAATTACTGCTGGTTCATTAGTTTTATCTAGAGTTATGGCAGCCACTGGGGTGGTGGAGTTTGTTGCATCGGAGTCAGATATTTTGGATGGAATGGCTTTCTCCCTTATTAACTGAGCGAAAAATGGTTGAAATTGAAAGCGAAAAAGACAGGTAGATTTACCCCCTGAAGATTCGCCCCTGTAGCCCAATGGCAGAGGCATGCGACTTAAAATCGCACAAGTGTGGGTTCGACCCCCACCGGGGGCACGCTCAATTTGGCGGATCTTCAGCAAATATTAAGTTTCAACTAGCCAGTAGGAATGGCAGTGGGAATTGAGATTGATTAACATTTGTTTACTACCTAAGTAACTAAACCAAAGAAGTACTCACTAGTTACCTCTATAGAAGGAGAAGAATGAAAAGTTCAAACCCTGTACTTGGCAAGGCATTTAATCAACCAAGGAATATGCAAGTTGATCAGTTAGAGCAGAGTTATAACGCTCCAGCTGCCTCATCAATGCGAACAGGTCGGATGACAATTGAAGATGTCGTCGCAAAAACCGGATTTTTATTTGCAATATTAGTTGTAGTTGGTGCTTTCGCTTGGCGCAGTAATCTAGGTACGGGCGCACTAATGCTCGGCTTCTTAGGTGGATTTGTACTTGCAATGGTTATTAGTTTTAGCAAATCAATTAAGCCAGGTTTAGTAGTTGCTTATGCAGCATTTCAAGGTTTAGCACTTGGAACTTTAAGTAGCTATTACGAATCTTACTATCCAGGAATTGTTAGCCAAGCAGTAATTGGAACGATGGCAGCGTTTGCTGGTGTATTAATTATGTATCGCAATGGAACACTACGCGCTACACCTCAATTTACCCGTGCATTAATCGGAGCAGCAATTGGCTACTTCATTCTTGGATTGGTTTCACTAGTTGCATCATTTTTTGGTGTCGGACAAGGATATGGTTTCTATGGCGTGTCAGGCCTTGGTCTACTTCTAGCTGTTGCTGGTGTGGCAATTGCAAGCTTGTTTTTAGTTCTTGATTTTGATCAAATCCAAAAGGGTGTCAATAATGGCGTGCCAGAGAAAGAATCATGGCGAGCATCATTTGGTTTGATGGTAACAATTGTCTGGCTATATCTAGAAGTATTACGCTTAATTTCAATCTTGCGTAATAATCGATAAATTAAAGTACTACCAACAGGGGCTGTGAGAAATCACAGCTCCTGTTTATTTTTGTCGATTATTAAGCCATTATCTAAATGAGATGATCTTGTTTCAGGCAATAGAACTGATAATAAAATAGCAATTGCGCTAATTACAGCTGAAACTAAGAAAGCTGTTTGGTAACTGTAGTTATCAGTTAAAAATCCAACTAAAATTGGTCCAACAATCATTCCGGCATCACCTGCCATCTGCCAAGCTCCAATTACTTGCCCACCACGACCATTAATAATGTCGCCAACCACACTGCCGGGAGCGGTTCCAACATAGGCACCACCTAGCCCAAACAACGCCATTGCTATGAAATACCAGAGCGGACTTGTTGTAAAGGAGAGCATTAATACGCCAAATAGAACATAGCTCCCACCTAAAATCAGCGCAGCCTTTCGCCCTTTTTCATCTGAGAATTTGCCAGCTTTAAGTAAAAATAAACCTTGAATTAAAGCGCTAATAGTTAATCCAATACCTGCAACCGTTGCTGTTGAACCAAGTTCTTCAGTTACGAATAATGGCAAAATTGATGACCTAAGACCAAATAAAACCCAGTTATTTATAAATGCTAACGCTAAAGCGATTTGATAGGGACGTAATTTAAATGCTTGTTTAAGTGTTGTTTGCCCTATTAAATTTGTAGGTATGTCTGCCTTATTACCCAATCTTTTTTCACTTAAAAAAACTAACGCAGTAGTTCCAGCCATTGCCAGGGTAACTGAGTAAACAAAAAATGGTGCGCGAAGTGAAAAGCTAGAAAGAATTCCGCCAACTGCAGGACCGGCAACTCCACCAACTAAAAACCCGCCGTTATAAAGTGACTGAGCACGTCCCCGGTATTCATCACTTACTGATCTCATTAACAATGAACCAGCAGATACGGAGAACATTGATGAGCCGAGGCCACCAAGGGTGCGAAATGTAAGGAGTTGGCCATAACTTTGGGCTAGGGCGGTTAGTAATGTGAAGAAGGAGACCATAAATAAACCAAAACCTAAAACAGCCCGCTCACCAAAGCGATCCACTAATTTTCCAGATATTAAGCCAGAAGAAAATCGCATAATTGCAAAGCTTGAAATAATTAATCCGATTGCAGTTTTGCTAACACCGAATGATGCAGCGAAAATAGGAATCGCCGGGATAATTAAGCCAAAACCAACTGCAACAAAAAATGCTACAGCGGATAAGACAGAAACCTCTCGCGGAAGCTCGGCGAAAGGGTTTCTGCTTAATTTATTATTAAATACTTGATTATTTTGCGATTTAGCCATTACTTCCTAATCCCCATATTAAGTTTATTTGTATTATATAAAACACTAAAAATTGAAGTTATATTCCATTCTATCGCCATTTTAGATTAGTATTACCGCATGAAAGCAGTTATCGCAGAAAATTTAATGAAGACCTACAACAAAGGCTCAGTTCAAGCATTAGATGGCTTAAGTCTTGATGTTGAAGAAGGAACCGTACTTGGTGTGTTAGGCCCAAATGGTGCTGGTAAAACTACAACTGTCAGAATTTTAGCAACATTACTATCACCAGATTCTGGGCGAGCAAGTGTTGCAGGTATTGATGTATTAAAGCATCCAGATGAGGTTAGAAAAATAATTGGTCTATCTGGTCAATACGCTGCTGTTGATGAAACGTTAACTGGTTGGGATAACTTAATTATGTTTGGCCGGCTTTATCACCTATCAGCTAAAGCTGCTAGTGCTCGAGCAGTTGAATTACTAGAACAATTTAGACTTACTGAATCAGCAAAGCGCCCGATTAGAACTTACTCTGGTGGCATGAGACGAAGATTAGATTTAGCCGCCTCATTAATAGTCAGGCCAAAAGTTTTATTCTTAGATGAACCAACAACTGGCCTTGACCCACGTGGTCGACAAGATATGTGGGGAGTAATTGATGAGTTAGTTAAAGGTGGCGTAACTTTATTGCTAACAACTCAATACTTAGAAGAGGCTGATCATCTAGCTGATGAGATTGCAGTAATTGATCACGGAAAAGTAATTGCACGCGGCACATCTGACTCCCTTAAAAAACAGGTGGGCGGTGAGCGCTTAGAGATAGTAGTTGAAAATGAAAATATGGCTGCAGTAAAAGAGATAGTAGCTAAGGTAAGTGGTAGCGCAATTAATGTTGATGAAGGTCTTCGCCAGGTATCTGCTCCAGTTACAACTGGTAGCAAAGCCTTAATTGAGGCAGCTAAGTTGCTAGATGAAAAAGGAATTCACCCATTAGATATTGGACTTAAGCGGCCATCCTTAGATGATGTATTTCTAGCTTTAACTGGACATGTGGCTGAAGAGAAAAAAGAGGAAGAGGATTCTATGACTACGGGAAGAAAGAGAGGAAAGTAATGAATGCGATCTCGGACGCGTTAATAATTACCAAACGACAACTTCTTCAATTAGCCCGGGTACCTGAACTAATTTTGTTTTCAATAATTCAACCAATTATGTTTGTTTTATTATTTAGATTTGTTTTTGGTGGCTCAATCGACACAGGTCAACCAGGTGGGTATGTACAGCTACTTATGCCTGGCATATTTGTTCAAACTGTTGCTTTCACTTTAGCTAGCACGGCAGTTGGCTTAACTGCTGATATGCAAAAAGGATTAATTGATCGATTTAGATCTCTACCAATTTCAAGATCTGCTGTTGTATTCGGCCGAACCCTAGGTGATGGAGCTTTAAACATCGTAGTTCTAACTGCCATGGGAATTACAGGATACGTAGTCGGCTGGCGCCCAACTTCTGGTTTGTTTAATGTTCTTTTAGGTTTCATGTTTTTATTAGTCTTTGGATTTGCAATGTCTTGGGTAGGGGTATTAATTGGTCTATCAGTCAGGGATGAGCGAGTAGCAACTAATGCAACATTTATTGCAGTCTTTCCAATTACTTTCTTATCAAATGCTTTTGCGCCAACTACTGGGATGCCAAAGCCATTGCAATACATTGCTGAATGGAACCCTGTTTCCACCATGGTGGCTGGATGCCGAGAGTTATTTGGCTTAAAAAATGAGTTTGGTGCCACCGCTGGATCATTTCCAAGTGAGAACCCATTAATGATGTCGGTAATTTACATGATTTTAATTATGGCGATATTTATCCCACTAAGTGTTAGAAAATACAACAACGCCAATAAGAAGTAATTAGTTAAAAGGCGCGGCCTCAAGTACTGCAACTGCAATCTGCTTGCCATTTGGTGCGGTGTATTTAACGCTCTGCCCCACCTTAGCCCCAAGGACCGCAGCGCCAAGAGGTGATTTCTCAGAGTAAACATCAACATCACCACTTGATATCTCACGAGAGCCAAGTAGAAATTTAATTTCATCCCCTGCAATATCAACTGTTACCAACATGCCAAGTCCTACAACCCCTGATTCACTAGCAGGTGGAGTTCCAATATGTGCATGTTCTAACATATGTTTTAATTGACGAATTCTTCCTTCAATTTTTCCTTGTTCCTCGCGCGCTGCGTGGTAGCCACCATTTTCTTTTAAATCTCCTTCAGCCCGAGCAGTTTCAATTTTTTTAATTATTTCAGCACGCAGTGGACCCTCAAGCTCGGTGAGCTCAGCTGCTAATCGATCTGCAGCCTCTTGGGTTAGCCAGGTCTGAGTTGGTTTATTCATAAGGGGTGAATGTTACTGGCAACTAGTAATTCCTGCATTAACAGCAGGAAGACGAGTAGCAATCTCAATAGTGCGGGTGTTAGTCCCTGATTTAAGTGATGTGGCTGGCATTAGATCAGAGATTTCACCAATAGTATTTTTATCAATATCTCTAGCCACTATTGAACAGCTGTGATCAATATTTATATCTTTTACCAAAATTGAATATGTAACTGAAATACTCTGATCATTAACTACTTCAAATGAAAGTAACTCATATCTAACGTCAGGGTTAGCAGCATTAAGACCACTCCAAATAAACCAGGTGATAGCAGCAATGAGAGAAATCACTGCAGGCCAAAGCCAGCTTCGGTTTTCCTCTTTAATGCCATAACGCTGGCGCAGATGTGCAGATGCGAGCACTTTGGGATGAGTCACATGGATAAGTGTAGAGCGATATGACCCAGCCTAAGTAGGCTTATCTTCTAGATACGGGGTGTAAAAATGGATGAGGTAAAAAGCTTTGATATGGGCGTTGCTGGCTCACTAACTATGATTTTTTTAACCCTTGCCACCACGCTTTTATTGGTTAATTTTTATCGCCGGTATAAAAGATTAATTGATCGCAAAGATCAAGAGTAATTTTAAGATCAAAATATGAAGGTAGCAAAGAAATTATTAGTAGTAATTACCTGGCTACTTTTAATCTATACCAGCTTTGAACTTGGTATGTGGCAACTACATCGTGCTCAGGATATGAATGAGCAAAGTGCGCCAACACCAGATCAACCTCTAATTTCATTAGATAAAGTCTCCTCCGCTGGTAAGAATATGCCGATAAAAGCGGTTAATCGAATTGTTTCAGCCTCTGGTAATTACACAAATAGTTATGTTGCACTGGATCAAAAAATAGAGCCAGAAGAAATTGTTGATTTAGATGTCAGATTACTAAAGTTAAGTACCGGCCATGGAATATTGGTGGTGCGCGAAATTGCAAAAAACTCACCAGAGGTAATTAACTCATCAGTTGCGATCACTGGCCGGTTATATCCAAGACAAAATGTTGACCGAGCCTTTGCCAAGCTTGGGCAATTACCCCGAATAGATCCTTCATTAGTTGTAAGTAAAGAAAATCCATTTTTATATGATGGATATATTATTCTGCAGACGGAAAAAGTGGCTAGTAATGTAAAAAATAATATTACACCGATTCCATCACCGCAGTTATCCCAGAAGATTCCAGGATTTTATTGGCAACATATCTCATACGTTGTAGTGTGGTGGTTCATGGCTTTGCTACTTTTAATAGCACCATTATTTCCTCAATTTAGATCTCCAAAGCCAGTGGTAGCAGCTGTCACAAAAGTAAGGGGTAAAAAGTGAGTGGTGTAATAATTAGGTTTCGAGTAATGGCAATTTGGGCTGGCGTAATGTCACTACTTTTGTGGTTCCTATATATGCCAGCTAAGTACCTAGTATCTGATGAGAGCTTTTATGAACGCTTCATCTGGATACCAATCGTGCATGGCTTTACCTATCCAATCTATCTTTTAGCCGCTCTTCACCTTTGTTTTAAGCAGCGAAAATCCTTACTTGCTACCGCTTTATTTTTACTTGCCGGAACTTTGCCAGTTGCCTCAATTTGGATAGAGCGTTCGGTGGCAAAAGGGCGCTAACGGGCAAACTCTTAATTTAAACTTAACCTTTACCCCTTGCGTGTCGGCACAAAATCTTAAGGTTCATAATTTACCTTTTACCTATCTTCCAATACTCCGAGCACAACTAAACAGATTGCGATGATAGAAATTGGCCAGTGAGTCTATTGTCTTAAAGTCAGTAAATACCCAATCAAATCCTGCTCGAATTACATATGTTTTAGATACCAGCGTGCTGCTAGCTGATCCAATAGCACTTTCTAGATTTGCTGAGCATGAGGTAATAATTCCAATTACTGTAATCGGTGAGTTAGAAACTAAGCGAGATCACCCAGATCTTGGCTACTTCGCCAGAGCCGCCCTTCGCAGCCTTGATGAATTACGTGTGAAAAGTGGTCGATTAGATCACCCAATTAGTATTAATGATGTTGGTGGCTCATTATCAGTTGAGTTAAACCACTCTGATGTTTCAAAGCTACCAGCAGGCTTTTTGCGAGATGGTTCAAATGATTCAAGAATTTTAGCGATCGCTAAAAACCTAATGGCAGATGGCCGCAAGGTTGTATTAGTTACCAAAGATTTACCACTACGGGTTAAAGCATCCTCGGTAGGAGTTGAAGCGCAGGAGTATCGAGCAGAACTCGCAAGTAGTAGCGGTTGGACTGGCATGGTGGAGGAGAGTGTTGGCTCCACAATTATTGATTCCTTATATGAAAAAGATCGAATCATTCATGAGTTAGCAAAAACTCATCCCTGCCATACTGGAATTGTTTTACACTCTGAAAAAGGCAGCGCTCTAGCGAGAGTAACTCCAGATAAGCATCTGCAATTAGTGCGGGGAGATCGAGCAGCCTTTGGATTACATGGGAGAAGCGCTGAACAACGAGTTGCATTAGATATTTTGTTAGATCCTGAGATCGGAATAATCTCACTTGGCGGGCGGGCTGGTACCGGTAAAAGCGCCCTAGCCCTTTCAGCTGGCCTTGATGCTGTTTTAGAAAAGCGACTACATAAAAAGGTAGTTATCTTTCGCCCACTTTATGCAGTTGGTGGCCAAGAGCTTGGATATCTGCCTGGAACTGAAAATGAAAAGATGTCACCTTGGGCCCAAGCAGTCTTTGACACCTTAGGAGCGTTAGTTAGCCAGCAGGTAATTGATGAGGTAGTAGAACGTGGGCTTATTGAGGTTTTGCCATTGACCCATATCAGGGGCCGCTCCCTGCACGACTCATTTGTAATTGTTGATGAAGCCCAATCCCTTGAACGCGGTGTTTTACTCACCGTGCTATCTCGAATTGGCCAAGGCTCTCGAGTAGTGCTAACCCATGACATTGCCCAGCGAGATAACCTTCGAGTTGGCCGCCATGATGGGGTCGTTGCTGTGGTTGAATCCTTAAAAGGTCACCCGCTCTTTGCCCATATCACCCTGACTAGGAGCGAGCGCTCGCAAATAGCAGCCTTAGTAACTGAGCTGCTTGAGGAGCCAATTAACTTCACAAGTTAGATTTACCCCCTGCTGCGACATAACGGATAAATCAGACTTTCCACTTTCTGACCTGCGGTTTTAGTATTTAAAAAGGCTGTGAATATAAACATAATCGCGCCACACGCCCAGATAAAGTTGCCCTGCCCACCCCTGGCTGACACCCTAACCAGGTCATAAGAGCTGCCAGGTGGCAGTTTTGACGCTAAAAAGGAAGGTGGGTGTGGTGATGAAGATTCTCGTTGCCCAAATCCCGACTGGCAAAGTCCGCCGTCTTTCCTTTTATGCCGCCGCCATGGCCTTCTTCATGATGGTAGTTGAGCCAACCTCCGCCTCCGCCAACATGCAGTTTTATGTCACCATCCCAAGTGAGGCCACTACCCCCCAACCTGCCTCTGAATCTGATCTGCCAGCTGATACCACCCCATCCCTTTTAGAGTTAGATGGCGTTAAAAATGTTGATGCCTCCACCATGGCCCTGCTCTCCCTAGCTATCCGCCAGGTTGAGTTAGCTCGTGAGCCACAAGGGGCAAAGCAGGTGGCAAAAGCTTTAATCGCTGAAAAATATCAATGGGGTGAGGAGCAGTACTCATGCCTTAATAAACTTTGGACAAAAGAGAGTCATTGGAATTACAAGGCTAGAAATAAAGTCTCTGGCGCCCATGGAATTGCCCAAGCACTGCCAGCCACCAAAATGGAGATAGTTGGAACTGATTGGCGCACTAACCCAGTTACTCAAATTAGTTGGGGATTAAAATATATTAACGAGCGCTATGACAGCCCTTGCAAAGCATGGAGCAAGTTTAAAAGATCGCGCTGGTACTAACTTCTACGCCTAACTTCTACGCCTAACTTCTATAGCTAAAGAAGTAGCTTATAAATAAGCTAAAAGCACAACAAAGTTAAAACTACTCATCAGCACAAATAGGCCGCCAAGGATTTTAAGCCGCGAAGCTGAACCAATAATTCCTGCTCCTACCGGCGATACTAATTTAAGCTTTTTTAGTGCTTTGACCACTGAAAGACTATCTTCAATAGCCGCTAGCATCGCGGTGACTGAGAAAACTCCGCCAGAGGCTACTAAGCCAATCACAAATAATTTTAGGGTCAAATCTGTGCTGTTATTTAGGTTGCCAGTAGCAGCGAGTGCTAGCACGGCAGAGAGTAATACAGTTGGGGCTAATTGAGATTTAACTCTAATCACCCGTTGTTGATTCCAGATATTAATTAGTTCTTTTTCATCCATGCTTCATATCATACAAGAATTGGGCGGTTTTATTGATAATACTGATAAAGATTAATAATGTGGCAATAGCGCATCTTTTGACCTAGCATTGCAATATGAATGGCTCACTTGCATTAGTTGGTTCCGGTGAGTACTTACCTGTGATGGCAGAGTTTGAAAAATCTTTACTAGAAGATGGCATTAAAAATGGTAAGGAAAATATCTATATCCAAATACCAACTGCAGCAGCTCAAGAAAGTGACTCCCGCCTTGAGTATTGGAGAGATTTAGGGCAAAAACAAGCACAAGCTATTGGTGCTAAGCCACTATTCCTGCCTATCTATACCCGAGATGATGCTCAGAACATGGATTTTGTAAATCAAATTAGTAATGGCGCACTTATTTATATGTCAGGGGGAGATCCACATTATTTAGCTAAGACTTTAATTGATACACCAATTTGGCAGGCGATAGTTAAGAATTGGCAAAGTGGGGCCTCATTAGCCGGTTGCAGTGCGGGGGCGATGGTTTTATCATCCCAAATCCCAAATTTTAGATTAAGCAGGGCAGAGCCAACGACAGGGCTTGATCTAATTCCAAATATAAGAGTGATCCCGCACTTTAATAAGTTTTTTAAATGGATTCCAGAAAGCGCCGCCAAGTTGTTAATGCATGTGCCAGATGATTCGATTTTAATTGGTATTGATGAGTTAACTGCAATTGTTAAACGAGGCGGAACAGATTTTTGGCAAGTTTATGGACAGGCTAAACTTCATATGCTTAAGGGATCTCCCGAGGCGCAATTTTCACATGGACAGGAAATTAGATTTAATGGAGATTAGCCAAGTATTAGCCCAACCACACGCTAAGAAGTTTTTTATCGCAAGGTTTATCTCAAATTACGGTAATGGCATGAGCCCAATTGCTTTAGCTTTTGGCATCTTGGCCTTGCCCAATGGCTCAGCTAATCTTTTAGGTTTAACTCTTGGTGTTACCAGTGCGATGTTTATTTTAATGGTGCCATTTGGTGGAGTGATTGCCGATAAATACGGCCGGGCCAAGATGGTTGGTTTAACTGACACTTTAGCTGGGCTAATTTTATTTATTCAAGTCTTCTACTTTGCTACCGGTGATGTGCCGGTCGCGGTCTTATTAATTGTTAATGGCTGCTATGGAATTTTATCCGGCATATTCTGGCCAGCATTTACTGGAATCATGCCCTCGATTGTGCCAGAGGCGGGATTACAGAAAGCAAATGCAATTAACTCCTTAGCAGCTAACGCGGGGTTAATTTTAGGAGCAGCATCTGCTGGAATTTTAATTGATACCTACGGAGCAGCTATTACCTTAGGAATTGATGCTGCATCCTTTGTTATCGCGGGAATATTAGTTTCAACCTTAAGCCACTTAACCCCTCCAATGGCAAATAATACAAATACCATGATCAAGGATTTCATAGACGGCTGGCGAGTATTTAAGTCCTTTAATTGGATTGTAATTGTTGTAGTTTCATTTTCATTTATTGTTATGTGTTGGGCAGCAGCTGAAAATGTGCTAGGCCCGCTAGTAGCACTTGAGCATTTTAATGGAGCTAAATCTTGGTCAATAGTTATTACTGCAGAATCAGCTGGCTTAGTAGTTGGAGCCTTACTGGCAATGAAAATAAAACCAAAATACCCAATAAGATTTTTACAAATCTCATCCTTTACTCTTTGTTTTTACATGTTCTCTCTCGCTAAACCACAATCTCTTTTAGTTGTTTCAATTTGTGCATTCTTTTTTGGTATTACTTTAGATTTATGGGGAACCCTTTGGTATACCGCGCTACACCGTATGGTGCCTAGGGATGCACTCTCTAGAGTTTCATCCTTTGATGCCATGGGGGCATTAGTTTTTAAACCTATCGGCCTTGCAATTGCAGCGCCTATCTCTTTGCTAATTGGCATTGATAACCTGATATATATTTTGATTGTAATATCAGTATTAGCAATCTCACTTCCGCTTTTAAGCGCGGATGTGAGAAATATGAGTTATGAAGATTCATCAAATAATTAGGTTTCTCACAGGAAATTTCAAGAAATACCTCTTACTATCAGGGGCTTAGGGAGTTAAATGAAAAGCACAGCTTTTAAAATCTTAACCGGATTCATCTTGGGCGCTACCGTAGTTGGTGGCTTTGCAATCGCAAACCCTTTTACTACACCAGTAGTTAAAGCCTGCGTGGATAACAAGACAAAAGCTTTGTATATTTCAAGTAATGGCAGTTGTCCCAAGGGGCGCAGCGCTATTGATATTGGCGCTACTGGTGCCAATGTTAAAAGTATTGCTCAACTAGTTTCACCTTCAGTAGTTTCAATTGAGGTAACTGCAGCCAGCGGTAGTGGAACTGGTTCTGGCTCAATATATAAATCAAATGCAAATAATTCATTCATTATCACCAATAACCATGTTATTGAAACAGCAGCTGTTTCAGGACAGATCGAAGTTGAGCTAAATAATGGAGATGTCCTACCAGCAACAATTATTGGGCGAAACTCTGATTATGATCTTGCAATCATTTCAATTAAAAAAGGAAATCTACCTGAGATCGCAATTGGAAACTCATCATCTCTTTCAATTGGTGATCCAGTAATTGCTTTTGGTTCACCGTTAGGTCTTTCTGGCACAGTAACTAGTGGAATTGTCTCAGCTCTTAATCGACCAGTAACTACTGGATCGTTAAGTGCTGAAAGTTTTATGGATGCGATTCAAACGGATGCAGCGATTAATCCAGGTAATTCAGGTGGACCATTAGTTGATTCACAAGGGCGAATTGTTGGTGTTAATTCAGCAATTGCAACTGTTGGTTCAGCTGCAGCAACTGCCGGAAATATTGGCCTTGGTTTTTCAATTCCATTTAATCAAGCTAAGCGAATTGCTGATGAGTTAATTGCTACTGGTAAATCAACCAAACCACTTGTGGGTATTTCATTTGATAATACCTATACCGGCTTAGGAGCTAGAGTTGCCGGCATTACCGCTGGCAAAGCAGCTGAGCGGGCTGGAATGAGTGTTGGCTTAATTGTTAAAACAATTGATGGATTTAAAATTAATGATCTAGTAACTGCAATTGTTAGAATTAGATCTCATGCACCGGGTGATCAGGTAGTTATTGTTGCTGAATTACCAACTGGGGGCACAAAGACTTTTACATTCACGCTTGATTCAGCCCCAGCACTTCCATAGCCTTAAAACTGCCCTTACCTAAAACAGTGGTGGGATATAAATTTAATTAGAGTTTGCACTATCCACCCCTTCAACATCAGGGTAAAATCAGTTAAACCATTATTAATTAGTTAAGAGGATTAAATGCAGCGTCTAGTCGCAACAAGTGTTAACACCGTTACCTTGCAAGAGGTAGAAAAACCATCACTTAAAGCTGGTGAGATTCTTGCGCAGACACTTGTAACTGGCGTTTGTGGCTCTGACATACATGCAGTTCAGGGACATCATCCATTTGTTCCAGTTCCTTATAACCCAGGACATGAAGTAGTTGGCGTAATACGTGAGATTGCACCTGATGTTAAAGGTTTTTTAGTAGGGGATCGAGTTACGGTAGAACCAGATTTACCATGTTGGGATTGCAAGAATTGTAATAGTGGGCAAGAAAATCTTTGTGAGAATTTAAAGTTTTTTGGTTGTGGTTACACCCAAGGTGGTATGGCAGATTTTTGGACACTACCTGCGACAAGATTTCATAAAGTTCCTGAATCATTTTCAGATGAAGCCGCCGCCATGATTGAGCCTTTATCAACACCAGTACACGCAGTTAAGCTTTCTTTTATTGGCAGCAAAGATTTAACCGGTAAAACTGTTGCCATCTTAGGTTGTGGCACAATCGGATTACTAACACTTTATGCAGCTAAGTATTTTAATGCCAAGACAATAGTGATGACAGATCTAGTTGAGAAAAAGCGTAATTTAGCAAAACAAATAGGTGCCGATTTGGTATTTGATGCAGCAAGTAAAACCTTGCCAAGTGATATTAGGCAAGCGGTTGGGCAAAGTATTGATGTTGTCTATGATTGTGTGGCAATTCAACAAACAGTTTCACAAGCAATTTCACTCGCCGATAAGGCTGGAACAGTAATGATTGTAGGAGTTCCGTCAAAGGAGGTAACTATGCCACTTCCAATAATTCAAGATCATCAAATTAGAATTCAAGGCTCGGCAACATACTTACCTGCTGATTACCATGACTCAATTAAAATCATTAGCCAGTCCTCATTTAAAGCAAAGGAGATTGTGACTGCAATTTTTCCAAAAGATCAGGCTCAGCAAGCTTTTAATACTGCAATCGCTGGCGAGCAGATAAAGGTGTTAATTCGCTTTAGTTAAGCAAAAAACACTCTATTGCTATTTCCGTGCAATAAGTGAAATACTTTTATCTATTCAAACACTTAAAAGCTTGGGGAGTTCATGAAGGCAGTTGTCTATGATTCAGCAAAAAACTTTACTATAAAAGATATTCCAACACCTGAGCCAAAATCTGGTGAGGTGTTAGTAAAGATTGAACTAGCTGGAGTTTGCGGAACTGATCTACATATTCATGAGGGTGATTTTTTAGCAGAGTTTCCACTTATCCCAGGACATGAGATGGTTGGAATAGTTTCAGCTCTCGGCGCAGGTGTTAACCAATTTAAAGTTGGTGAGCGGGTAACGGTTAATCCAGTAGTTAGTTGTGGTGATTGTGAATTTTGCCGCGAGGGCAAACCAATTCTTTGCCATAATCGTAAAGGCCTTGGCACAAATTGGCCTGGCTCTTTTGCTGAGTACATGATTGCAACTGAAGACTTAGTATTCAAAGTTGGAAATCTTTCACCTGACGTAGCAGTCTTTGCTGAACCGGCGGCATGTGCGATGCATGGAGCACAGATGCTTGGAATTAAACCAGGAAGCAGTGCATTAATTTTTGGTGCAGGCCCAACTGGTCAATTACTTGCGCAATTGATGGCAACCTCAGGAGCAGCATCAGTAACAGTTGCTGGATCAACACAATTTAAATTAGACCTAGCTAAAAAATTAGGAGCAGATAAAACCTACCTAATGGATCGAAATAATGTTGCAAAGACCAAAGATGATCTACTTAAAGCATCACCAAGTGGTTATGACATAGTTGTTGAGGCAACTGGTTCTATGCAGGTTGCAGAGATATGCGTGCCACTTACTCGAAGCGGTGGAACTTTTATGGTTTATGGAGTTGCTGAGCCGGATGAGACTTTTAAGATAAACGCATTTGATGTATTTCATCGTGAGATAAGAATTCAAGGCTCTTTTGCAGAAATTGATACCTTCCCTGCCACCTTGGCAGCTCTTGAATCTGGACGCTTAAAGACCGATGGTTTGATAACTCATCGCTTTTCAATAGATGAATACGGTAAAGCGCTAGAGGCACTTAGAAGTGATAAGAGTGCACACAAGATAGTTCTTAAGTTTTAGGAGATAAATTATGAAAGCAGCAATCATTACAGGCATAGGCCAGATATCAGTTGAAACTGTTCCAGATCCAAAATGTGAAGATAGAGAAGTAATAATTGAGGTCGCAGCAGCTGGAATTTGTGGCACCGATCTTCATATTCTTGAAGGTGAGTTCGCACCAAGTCTGCCAATTATTCCTGGCCACGAATTTAGCGGAAAAATTATTGAAGTTGGTAAGAAAGTTACTGAGTATAAAGTTGGCCAATTAGTTGCAGCTGATCCTTCTTTATTTTGTGGTGAGTGTTTTTACTGCAAGCGCGCCCGTGGAAATCTCTGCCTTAACTGGAATGCAATTGGTGTTACTAAACCAGGAGGAGCTGCGCAGTATGTAGCAGCACCAGTAAAAAACTTATACCTACTGCCGCCAGAGATTGATGTTAAAGATGCAGGACTTATCGAGCCACTTTCATGTGCTGTGCGCGGTTATGACGTGCTGCCAAGAATTCCTGGCTCTAACTACCTTATCTACGGTTCAGGAACTATGGGATTAATGATGATGGAGTTAGCACGCCGCAATGGTGCTGCAACAGTTTCTATGGTGGATATAAATAAAGAAAGATTAGAAACTGCAAAGACTTTAGGTATTACACGTGTTGCAACATCAGCTAATGATTTTGAAACCGAGTATGGCTGGGATGTAGTAATTGATTGCACTGGTAATAAAGCTGCGATTCAAGATGCAATTGGCAGAACTATGCCAGGTGGAACATTTTTGCAGTTTGGTGTGGCAAATTTGGGTACAAAGATAGAGATTGATCCATTTTGGATTTACAACAAAGAAATTACCATTGCTGGCTCAATGGCGGTATTGCAAAGCTTTGATCGAGCAGGTGATCTATTAGCCTCTGGTGTTTTAAAGCCTGATGTAATGATTAGCCACAGGTTTGGATTAGATGATTACATGAAGGCGGTCGATATGTTTAAGAATAGTATTGGTCGTAAAATGACAATCGAGCCTAATAAACTTTAATTAATTATTAACTAACCGGTCCTTTGCCAATACTTAGCGGCCGGCGAATTTCGGCATAAAAATCATTTCCTTTATCATCAATAATTATGAAGGCTGGAAAGTTTTCTACTTCAATCTTAAAAACTGCCTCCATGCCTAGCTCTTCATAATCTAAAACCTCAATTTTTTTAATGCAGTCTTGCGCAAGCCGGGCTGCAGGTCCACCAATTGAACCAAGGTAAAAACCACCATATTTTTTACACGATTGTGCTACCGCTGATGATCTATTTCCTTTAGCTAACATAATCAGTGAGGCACCTGCTGCTTGAAACTCTTCAACATAGGAATCCATTCGACCAGCTGTAGTTGGTCCAAAAGAACCAGAGGCGTAACCAGCTGGTGTTTTAGCAGGACCTGCATAATAAACTGCATAATCTTTTAAGTATTGCGGCATTGGTTTTCCACTATTAATTAACTCTTTTATCTTTGAATGGGCTAAGTCGCGGGCAACAACTAATGTGCCAGTAAGACTTACTCTAGTTTTTGCAGGGTACTTTGATAATTGAGCCAAAATTTGAGTCATTGGCTTATTTAAATCAATCTTGACCTCATCTTGATCTAAATCATCATGGGTAGTTGCTGGTAAAAAGTGGGCCGGTTCAGTTTCTAATTTTTCAATAAACACACCATCTTTAGTTATTTTTGCCTTTACCTGCCGATCAGCAGAACATGAAACCGCTATTGCAATCGGAAGGGAAGCGCCGTGACGAGGTAATCTAACAACTCGCACATCATGACAAAAATATTTACCACCAAACTGAGCGCCAATACCAATGTCTTGCGTTAACTTTAATATCTCTTTCTCTAGTTCTAGATCTCTAAAACCATGACCGGTCTTAGCATCACCTTTTGTTGGCAGTGAATCTAGGTATTTAGTACTAGCAAGCTTTGCTGTCTTAACCGTGAACTCAGCGCTAGTGCCACCGATTACAACAACTAGGTGATAGGGAGGACAAGCTGAGGTGCCAAGTGAGCGCAGCTTTTCATCTAACCAAGTTAGAAATGATTTAGGATTTAGAACCGCTTTAGTTTCTTGATACAAAAATGATTTATTAGCGCTACCGCCACCTTTGGCAATAAATAAAAAGTTGTACTCATCAGCATGATCTGTATCTGAATAGATCTCAATCTGAGCTGGCAAATTATTACCAGTATTTTTTTCCTCCCAAGTACTAACTGGTGCTAATTGGGAGTAGCGAAGATTTAATTTAGTAAATGCTTCATAGACACCTTTTGAGATTGAAAGCTCATCTTTTTCAGTAGTTAATACTTGTTGGCCTTTTTTACCCATCACAATGACAGTTCCAGTGTCCTGACACATTGGCAGCACACCACCTGCTGAGATGTTGGCATTTTTAAGAAGATCAAGAGCAACAAAGCGATCATTTGGTGAGCTTTCTGGATCTTTTAAAATATTTGCTAGTTGAGCAAGATGCTCACTTCTTAGGTAGTGGGAAATATCATGTAATGCCACCTCAGTCAGGTTTTCAATCACAGCAGGTGATACCTTTAAAAATTCTTTTCCATCAGCGCTAAATGTGCTTATCCCATCGCTATTAAGCAGGCGATATTCGGTCTTATCCTCACCGATTGGCAGTAGATCTTGATAGGAAAATTCAGGGGCCATGGGATAAATCTAACCACTTCACCTATCAATTAGGATGGGCACATGAGCGCGGTGAGTGAAAAACTGGTATTACTTGCAGCACCTCGTGGCTATTGCGCAGGTGTTGATCGAGCAGTTATCACAGTTGAAAAAGCATTAGAGCTATATGGCGCACCGGTGTATGTAAGAAAGCAGATAGTTCATAACAAGCATGTAGTTGCAACACTTGAAGCAAAGGGTGCGATATTTGTAGAAGAAACTGATGAGGTGCCAGAGGGAAAGCTAGTTGTCTTCTCAGCTCATGGTGTTTCACCTGCTGTGCATGAAAGCGCCGCTACTAGAAATTTAAAAACAATTGATGCTACCTGTCCATTAGTTACAAAGGTTCATAATGAAGCACGTAGATTTGCCTCAGATGATTACGATATTTTATTAGTAGGACATGAAGGACATGAAGAGGTAGATGGCACAGCCGGTGAAGCGCCTAATAATATTCAACTAGTTGATGGCATTGAAAGTATAAAAAATATAAAGGTAAGGGATGAAAATAAAGTAGCTTGGTTATCACAGACCACATTAAGTGTGGATGAAACTTTGGCAACAGTGGCAGAGCTTAGAAAAAGATTTCCTAATTTAATTGATCCACCAAGTGATGATATTTGCTACGCCACACAAAATCGCCAAGTTGCTATTAAAGAGATTGCGCCTAAATCAGATTTAGTGTTAGTAGTCGGATCAACAAACTCATCTAACTCAGTTCGCTTAGTTGAAGTCTCACTTGAGTATGGTGCAAAAGCTGCATATCTAATTGATTATGCCGCAGAAGCAAAGGATGAATGGCTAGAAGGTGTTTTAACAATTGGAGTTTCAAGTGGAGCTTCTGTGCCAGAGATTTTAGTTAAAGATTTACTAACATGGCTTGCAGATCGAGGTTTCTCAAATGTTGAGGTAGTAACTGCTACTGAGGAGCACTTACTATTTTCCTTACCTGTTGAGTTAAGGAAAGATTTAAAAGCCGCTAGTAAGTGAAGAATCTGCCTGATTTCTTTTTTTATACCAAATAAACCATGCGATAGCTGCTCCGGTTAGTAAATAAAAAGATACCGAGGCAAGACCTGCTACTAAGTCAATTAATAACTTAGTTGGCATAAATGAGCCACCTCCCACAGTTGGCATTAAAATAATTGATGAGATAAGTAGTGATACAGGTGGGGCAACTGCTGTGACATATGCAGTTCCTGGCCGGCCTAAATAAATAGCGCCAAAGAAGGTGATCCAAATGGCTAGGCAAGTAATAATGCCAAGTGATGAACGAAAGGCTAATTCGATTGCCTGGAATAAAAAGATAACTAAAAACTGCAAAATAACAACACCTGGCTTAGTTAAGCCCGGTCCTTTAATTGGCAGATTACTCATCTTTTCCACCTTCAATCTCCTCTACCTCAATAAAGTCATCATCACTAGAAATACTTCTAAGCTCACGAACTGCGCCCGGAGATTCTGGATACTCAATTGCTAATTTTTCTTTATCACCTGAGACACCTAAGTTATGAATTCGCCGAGCTGGGCTTAATACAGTTTTTTCTGCAGTTGGAATTAAATCTTCATAAGCTTTAGCTGTTGTTGAGATTGCTTTGCCAACTGCCACAATTTTGCCATGAAGTAATGTGATGTTTTTTAAGAAAGTATTTGCTACTTTTTGAATTTCATCAGCGTTATCAGCTAATTTATTACGGGTAAAGATATATCCGATGGTGCGAAGTAGCGCCATCATTGAAGTTGGAGTTGCAACTGTCACATTTAATTTAAATGATTTTTCTAAAAATGCTGGATCAATACGAAGTGCTTCAGCAAGTAAGGTTTCAAATGGCACAAATAAAACAACAAAATCAGGAGAGCCAGCTGACTTGTGATAGCCGCGCTTAGCCAAGGCCTCCACATGTTTTAACAAGTCCTTACTGTGCTGGATAAGAAAAGCATCTCGCTCACTTTCTACCTGTGTACCAAATGCATCTAAGAAGCGATCAAATGGAAATTTTGAATCAATAAATATTGAACTGCCCCCTGGCATCTTCACCGTTATATCTGGAATACCTGATGAATCAGCATCTGTTGTTGATTTTTGCCTGCTGTATTCATGTCCTTCACGCAGACCTGCTGACTGTAAAAGCAGCTCTAGTTGTGCCTCACCAAATTTTCCTCGCGCCTGACTATTTGAGAGTGCACCAGCAATTTTCTTTGTTTCATCAAAGATTGATTCACTAGCCCGTCGCATCTCATTAATTGTGGTCTCAAGCTTTGCCTCTGCCTCAGTCCGAACTCGATTAGCTTCATTTGATTGAATAGATAATTTTTCAACGGTTGATTTCATCGCACTTAACTCAGCGGTTAACTTAATTGAGCTCTCAGTCTTACTTCGCTCAGCTTCTAATTGTTTTTTATAATCTTCTAACAACGCGCCATCATTGCCAGATGATTTATGGCGCAGGGCAGATACTAGATACCCAATTCCAGCACCTGCTGCTAAACCAATAATTAAGGCGGTAATTGAGGCGGGCATGGGGTTATAGTGGCATTAACTGCTGACAATCTTGCGTAGGCTTTACCCCTCGTGAGCCTTTCAATCGGAATCGTCGGTCTGCCAAATGTGGGTAAATCCACCCTGTTTAACGCCCTGACCAAAAACAATGTCTTAGCTGCTAACTACCCATTTGCCACTATTGAACCCAATGTTGGCGTGGTGGGAGTACCAGATACCAGGTTGGCAGTTCTTGCAAAAATTTTTAGTTCAGAAAAGATTTTGCCAGCAGCAGTCTCCTTTGTTGATATCGCCGGAATTGTTAAGGGAGCCTCTGAAGGAGCAGGACTTGGAAATAAATTTTTAGCAAACATCAGAGAATCTGATGCGATCTGCCAGGTGATTAGAGTTTTTAGAGATGGTGATGTTGTCCATGTTGATGGCGATGTTAATCCGAAAAAAGATATGGAAACAATTAATACTGAACTTTGCTTAGCAGACCTGCAAACCTTAGAAAAAGCTATCCCACGTCTTGAAAAAGAGGTTAGGACTATTAAGGAGAAGGTTCCGGTTTTAGCAGCCGCTAAAGAAGCTGCTGAAATATTAAATAAAGGACAGTTGCTGCGAGGAAGTAAGGTTGATATTGACTCAATTCTAGAGTTGCAGTTGTTAACTGCTAAGCCGTTTTTGTATGTATTTAATGTCGATGCTGCTGAGTTATCAGATAATAAATTACGAGATGAATTAGCGGCGCTGGTAAAACCGGCTGAGGCAATATTCTTAGATGCAAAGACTGAGGCAGAATTAGCTGATTTAGATGATGCAGATGCGCTGGAATTACTTAAATCAATCGGATTAACTGAGCCGGGACTGAGCACATTAGCAAGAGTTGGATTTAATACATTAGGATTACAGACATATCTCACCGCAGGGCCTAAAGAGGCCAGGGCGTGGACGATTCATAAAGGTGATACCGCACCGGCTGCTGCTGGTGTAATTCACACTGATTTTCAAAAAGGATTTATCAAGGCTGAAATTGTGGCCTTTGATGATTTAGTTACTGCCGGATCAATGGTGCAAGCCCGCGCCAATGGCAAGGTAAGAATGGAAGGCAAGGATTACGTAATGGCTGATGGAGATGTAGTGGAGTTTAGGTTTAATGTCTAAAAAACAAGCACACTTAAAAGATCTGCCAATTAAAAAACGGGAGAACCTTAGAAACGTAGCAATTATTGCTCACGTAGATCATGGCAAGACCACATTAGTTGATGCCATGCTTTGGCAATCTGGCGCTTTTGCTGCGCACAAAAAACAAGATGAAGGCCAAGACCGAATGATGGATTCAATGGATCTTGAGCGCGAAAAAGGAATTACTATTTTGGCAAAAAATACTGCAGTAAAACGCGGAGATACGATTGTAAATATTATTGATACACCAGGGCACGCCGACTTTGGTGGCGAAGTTGAGCGCGGTTTAGAAATGGTTGATGGCGTTATCTTGCTAGTAGATGCTTCAGAGGGTCCACTGCCACAAACTCGTTTCGTACTTCGTAAAGCGTTGCAAAAGAATCTTCCAGTTATTTTAGTTATTAATAAAGTAGATCGACCAGATTCGCGTATCGCAGAGGTAGTAGATGAGGCGTACGCGCTCTTTTTAGATTTAGATGCAAATGAAGATCAAATTGAGTTTCCAATTGTTTACGCATCCGCTAAAGCAGGAAGAGCATCTCTTGAGCGACCAGTAGATGGTGGCATGCCTGATAAAGAAAACTTAGATATTTTATTTGACACTATATTTTCGGCAATTCCAGCTCCTGTTTATCACGAAGGTGCACCACTACAAGCACATGTAACAAACTTAGACTCCTCACCATTTTTAGGCAGGCTTGCACTTTGCCGAGTTCGCGAAGGTGTTATTAAAAAAGGTCAATCAGTAACTTGGATTAAAACTGATGGCTCAACTGAGCGAGTTAAGGTATCTGAGCTATTAATTACTGAAGCACTAGAGCGAGTTCCAGCACTTGAAGCACACCCTGGCGACATCATCGCAGTTGCTGGAATTGAAACTATTACGTTAGGTGAAACCCTTGCTGATCTAGAAAATCCACATGCACTGCCATTAATCACTGTTGATGAACCAAGTATTTCTATGACCATTGGTATTAATACATCCCCGCTAGCTGGAAAGAGTGGAAATAAGTTAACTGCTCGCCAGGTTAAGGGCCGCCTTGATGCCGAGTTAGTTGGAAATGTTTCACTTAGAGTTTTAAATACTGAAAGACCAGATACCTGGGAAGTGCAGGGGCGAGGTGAGCTACAACTTGCAGTTTTAGTTGAGATCATGAAACGTGAAGGATTTGAGTTAACAGTAGGTAAGCCACAAGTTGTTACCAAAATTGTTGATGGCAAAATGCATGAGCCGATGGAGCGATTATCAATTGACGCACCTGAGGAGTACTTAGGAGTTATTACGCAATTAATGGCGCTGCGCAAGGGCCGAATGGAACAAATGGTTAATCATGGAACTAGTTGGATACGTCTTGATTATCGCGTGCCATCTCGTGGGCTAATTGGTTTTAGAACTGAGTTTCTAACTGAGACAAGAGGAACAGGATTACTTCACCATGTATTTGATGGTTATGAAGCCTGGCATGGTGAGCTTCGAACTCGCTCAACTGGTTCTTTAGTATCTGATCGAATTGGAACAGTAACTAGCTACGCACTTTATGGCACGCAAGATCGTGGATCAATATTTGTTGAACCAGGTGATGAAGTTTATGAAGGTATGGTAATTGGTGAGAACTCACGAAGTGAAGACATGGATGTTAACTGCGTTAGAGAAAAGAAGTTAACAAATATGCGAGCATCCGGTACTGATGAATCTGAGCGATTAATCCCTGCTAAGAAATTAAATATGGAGGGCGCCCTTGAGTTTTGTCGCGAGGATGAATGTGTTGAGGTAACACCAGCAGTAGTTCGAATTCGAAAAGTTGTCTTAGATGGTTCAACTCGGGCAAGGCAAACCTCAAAAAACAAGCGAGCTAACGAGAACGCTTAAGCATTTTCTAGCGCAAAAGCAGTTATTGTCAGCCCGCTAGCGTTAAATTAGGCCGTGGCCGCCGGTAAAAATACTCCAGAGTTAAAGCTAGTTAGAACTAAATTTGAAACTGACTTAATCTTAGATAGCCAATTAACAGAGCAACAAAAACAGGTAATAAATCACCGAGGTAGCCAACTATTAGTTTTAGGCCCCGCTGGCAGCGGCAAAAGCAGCACATTAATTAAAGCAATCACAAATCGAATTAATAATGGCGAAGATCCGAATTCAATACTTGCAATAACTTATGGGCGATCTAGTGCAAGTAAATTACGTGATGAAATTGCATCAGCAAATCCAGAAAAACACACAGTAAATGAGCCGATCGCTAGAACATTTCATTCAATTGCTTTCCTAATTTTAAATGATCAATTAGCAAGTAGCGATGGTGTTGATAAAAAATATGTTCTTCTTTCAGGTGCTGAACAAGATGCTCAGATTAGGCAGCTTTTACTACTTGATGCACAAAACCCAAGCGCGACTACTTGGCCAGTAGATTTAATTCCAGCGCTAACTACAAGAGGCTTTGCAAAAGAATTACGTGAATTTATTTCTCGAGCAACAGAGCGAGGATCCTCGCCAGCGGAGTTAAAAAAGTATGCCGCTAAGTATGGCCAAAAATATTGGCCGCCAATCTGTGATTTTTGGCAGCGTTACTTAGAATCTATGGCCCTACGTGATAGCACCACTTCAGCATCACTTAATCGAATAGATCCAAGTGAAATCATAATTACTGCCCTTGAAAAACTTGAAAATAATTCAGCCCTCCTTGATAAATATCGTAAATTATTTAAAGTTATTTACGTTGATGAGTTCCAAGAGTCAGATAGAGGACAGCGCAAATTACTACAACTCTTAAGTGGGCAAGAGTTAGTTATTTTCGCAGATCCCGCATCTACAGTTGGCAGATTTAGGGGAGCTGATCCAGATAATCTACTTACTGATCTTGAAGAGTTTGGTATTAAAAATAAAATTACACTCACTACTACCTATCGCAAACCAGGTGAGCCAAATATTGCACTACTTACTAGCGTAAGTGATGAAGCAAATTACATAGCTCATCAATTTAGATCAGCTCATTTGTTAGAAGGTGTGCCATATTCACAAATGGCAGTAGTTCTTAGATCACCTGGCGCCCAAGTTTCAGCATTGGTTAGAGCATTTGCCGCCAGCTCAATTCCAGTTGAAATTGATGCCACCGCTCTATCCCTTGCAGATAATTCAGCGATAAAACCAATAATTACGATAGCTCAAATTGCATTAGGTGAACTTAAATTAATTCCAAGTAATTGGGAGCAAATAGAGGAGTTACTTAAAAGTGAATTTGTCGGCGCTGATGCAATATCTATAAGGCAGATGAGAATTGCATTAACTAAAGAGCAGAAAAGTGAGGCAATAAAAAGCTCAACTGAGTTAATTTTAGATGCCCTCACCGCTCCCACAACAGATCTACCTTGGGAACAGTTAACTAGTCTTAAGCGAATTAATGATTTAATTAAAGAAGCTAAAAAGGTTTTAAGTAAATCACAAGATATTTCAGATTTATTGTGGAGTATTTATAGTAATGCTAAAAATTACGAGGGTGAGTTAATTTCAAACTACTGGCGAAGCCAGGCGTTAAGTGGTGGCGGGCGTGGTGTGATTGCTGATCAAAAATTAGATGCATTAATTACTTTATTTGAAGTAGCACGCCGCTTTAGTGAGCGAATGCCGGGAAGCAAGCCTGCCTTATTTATTGATCAGCTATTAGGTGAGAAGATTTTGGCAGACAGTATTACCACCTCTGCTCAGCGCGATGAGGTTGTTAAAGTTATGACTGTTCACTCAGCAAAAGGTTTGCAGTGGCGATATGTAGCACTTGCTGGCATGCAAGAAGGTAATTGGCCAAACTTAAAGCAACGCGGTTCTTTGCTCGGTAGTGAGAGATTAGTTGAAATATTTCGCCATGGCATAAGTAATCCGGCTCAGTTAGAAGCAATATCAGCTTCTGGTTTAGCTGAAGATGAGCGAAGATTATTAAATGTTGCACTTTCTAGAGCAAGTGAAAAGATATTTATTACTGCAGTATTACAAGAAGATAATCAGCCATCTAGTTACTTTGATAAATTTGCTGGTGAGCAGACTCAAATAACCCAAACTCAAAGAGCAATAACTCAACCAGCTCTAGTTGCAACACTTCGCTCGATTGCAAATAAAACAAATGAAAAAGCGGAGTTAGATTTTGCTATTAGAGCTCTTAAAACCCTTGAAGTAAATGGTGTGAGTGCGGCAAATCCAAAAAATTGGGTTGGCGTGATTAATTTATCAACACAATTACCGGTAGTAACTAAAGAGGAAGTACTAAGAATTTCACCAAGCTCACTTGAATCCTTTACCGAATGCTCACTTAAGTGGCTACTTGAACAAAGCGGTGGCAAAGATGCTGATTCAACTGCTCAAGTTTTAGGTACTGCAATACATGTGATCACTGCGCAATTAAAGGATGAACCTGATTTAACACTTGATCAATTAGAGGCAAAACTAAAAGGTGCCTGGTCATTAATTGATATGAATAAAGGATGGATTAAAGATTATGAATATCGCAGAGCTGCCAAAATGCTTGAAAAATTTTATAGTTGGAACCGTGAAAACAAAAATACTTTAGTAGGCGTTGAAGAGCGATTTGAATTTAACCTAGGAAGCGCCCTCGTTTCAGGTTCAACAGACCGTATTGAATTAACAGCTGATAACAAGTACTACATCGTAGATTTAAAAACTGGTGCCACTGCTATTTCATATGAGAATGCAAAAGAAAATAAGCAATTACAAAGCTATCAATTAGCTGTAGTAAATGATGGTTTTAAGAATAAGTTAGATCATCAAGAGGTATCAGGGGCTGAATTAATTTTTGTTGGTGATTTTAAAGCTAAAGATGCCAAACCAAGGCAGCAGGAAAAAATTGATAGTAAAGCGGTAACTGATGAGCTAATTCAGATATCTGTGGCAATGAGTGATAAAACATTTACTGCCACCATTAATGAACGCTGTCGAAGTTGCGCAGTTAAATCATCATGTCCGATCCAGCCACAAGGAAGGTCGGTGATTAAATAATGGAAATTAAATACTCAGCACTTGAAATAGCAAAGCGAATCAGCGCAGTAGATCCATCATTTAGAACGCCAACTAGTGAGCAGATTCCAATTATTCAATCACCTCTCGCCCCCTCAGTAGTCATTGCTGGTGCTGGATCGGGTAAGACGGAGACGATGAGTCAGCGAGTTTTGTTTTTAGTTGCTAACTCAATTATTACTCCTGATCAATTACTTGGTCTTACCTTTACTAGAAAAGCAGCCGGTGATTTAGCTAAGCGAATTAAATACCGACTTCGTCAATTAAAAAGTGCCAACTTATTGCCAGATCATCTTGATGAGAGTGAGTTAACTGTCTCTACCTATCACTCATATGCTGGTCGAGTTTTAGCAGATCACGCTATTCGAATTGGCATTGACGCAGACAGCGATCCAATTGGTGAGGCAGCAGCTTGGCAAATTGCATTTGAAGAGGTTAGTAGATTCACCGGAAATGATTTGCAAATAAACGGCTCAGTTAATTCAGTCGTGGATGAGGTCATGGATTTATCAACTGCAATTGCTGAAAATGATCGTAGCGCCGATGAGATTATTGATTACACGCAAAGATTACTTTCACAAATTGATCAATATACCGATCGCCAGACTAATCCGGTACATGAGTTTAAGGAAGAGTTAAAACAACGACTATCAATATTGCCTATCGTTGCCGCTTTTGATCATCGCCGCAAAACTCAAGGCTTATTAACCTTTAATGATCACATGTCACTTGCTGCCAAATTAGTTTCTGAAAGTGTTAAAAATTATAGCGATGATATTGCTAGCCTTGAACGAAATAAATATAAAGTAGTACTTTTAGATGAGTATCAAGATACATCTTTTAATCAAATTAAGTTTTTATCTAATTTATTTGGAAATAATCACCCAGTAACAGCAGTTGGGGATCCAAATCAGGCAATTTATGGCTGGCGTAGTGCTAGCTCAGAAACGCTAGATACTTTCTCGCAGTCCTTTAATAGCAAAGCAACTCGTTATAGCCTTCTTACAACCTGGCGAAATGATAAAGCTATTCTTGATTTAGCTAATGTAATGATCGATAACATTTCTACAGAGAAGAAAATTGAAAAACTTACTGCTAGCCCAAATGCTAAAACTGGTGAGGTAGTTTGCGCAGTTTATGAGACGCAGGTGCAAGAAGGTCAAGGAATAGCTGCTTACTTTGCTAAGTATTGGTTTGATGAAAACCGTGAAAAATTACCTCCCCAAGATAGAAGTACCTTTGCTGTATTAGTTAGGAGTAGATCACAGATTGAGACAATTCAAGCTGCTTTAAATGAAATAAACATTCCAACTGATGTAGTAGGTATTGGCGGATTAATTCACACACCAGAGGTAGCGGACATAATTGCTTTACTTCGCACATTAACAATGCCAGATGCTGGCACAGCTTTAATGAGACTTCTTACTGGCCCTCACTTATCTCTTGGTGCTAGAGATTTAATGGCGCTAGGTGCATTTACAAAAGCTTTTGCTAAATCAAATGATTATTCACGCGGTAAATGGTTAAAGCAGGCGCTTGAAGAAGACCTTGAAGTAGTTGCAACTGCCGATGAGTTTGCTGCTGGTTCAATTATTGAATCTCTTGAGCAAATATTAATTCTTACGCCAAATGAGTTTAAAAAATACCAGAGCACGCCAGCTTTTAGTGATGAAGCGCTTATACGGCTACGCAGTTTTGCGCTCTCACTAAGGGTGCTACGTCGTAATTTAAATGGCTTAATAACGGAAGCAATAATTGAAGTTGAGCAGTTCTTATCTCTTGATACAGAGGTCTTAGTAAGAGATGGCTGGCAAACGGGGCGGAAGAATTTAGATCGTTTTCTTGATGAGGCAGCTAGATTTGAAAAAAATGGTGGAACATTAATTGGCTTCCTGCAGTGGCTAAAAATTGCTGAGGAAGCAGAGGGTGGTTTAAAGCCTGCCGAAGTTGATGTCAGAAGTGATGCAGTGCAATTATTAACAATTCATTCAGCAAAAGGAGCTGAGTGGGATTATGTTGCAATCCCAGGCCTTGCTGATCGTAATTTTCCAAATGTTGGTAAGAAGTCAGATAGCTGGGTTAAAAATGCTGGTTCAATTCCAGTAAGTATGCGAGGTGATTGTGATCAGTTGCCATCAATTAATTTTGATAATTTTTCAACAAATAAGAATTTAAAAGATGGCCTTGAAAGATTTAATGATCAGTGGAAAGGGCGTAAAGGGCTGGAAGAGATGCGCCTTGCCTATGTTGGAATTACTCGGGCTAAAAAAGGTTTAATCTGTTCAACTTCACACTTTAGAAGCGGTGCAAATGCTGTGGCACCTAGTGAGTTATTTGAAATATTCGCAGCGGCTGCAAAAAATATTGCTGGCGCAGTTGTTTTAAATGATTTACCAGTTCCAGATGGTCGAAACCCTATGAAAGATAATCCAACTACTGGAATCTGGCCTAACGAAAACACTCATCAAAAGAAGCTAGCAGAGTTAGCAAACTTAGTACAAAGTTCTACCGCCTTTACTCAAGATGAGGTTGAGAAGTTAATAACTATATTACCAAGTGATAGTGAACAGGTCAGCTTGCTATCTGATATGAAGGCGATAATTAATGAAATTAAAAATAAAAAAAATCACTTAAAAATTAGATTACCAAACCGACTTTCAGTGTCAACCTTACTTTATTTAGCTAAGGATCCAAATGAATTAGCGCTACGCCTACGCCGGCCAATGCCAAATCACATTGATAAATACGCAAGAGGTGGAACCGAGTTTCATCTTTGGCTAGAAAAGCATTTTAATCATCCATCTTTAATCTCAATGGATGATTTATTTAACCAAAATAATTCACTTGCTTCTTCAGATGTTGCATTAGATAAATTACAAACTGCTTGGCTTGCTAGTGATTGGGCTAAAAAAGAGCCGGTAGGTATTGAAGTTGGCTTTGAAACAATGGTAGGAAACATACTTATTAGAGGAAGAATTGATGCGATCTATCAAATTGATAAAGACCACTTTGAGGTAGTTGATTGGAAGACGGGTAAGGTAAAAGATGGTGAAGATCTTGCTAATGCGGCAATTCAGTTAGCAATGTATCGCCTTGCCTATGCCAAGCTTGCAAATATTCCAATTGAAAACGTCAGCGCTGCCTTTCATTATGTGGCAGATAATCAAACTATCAGAGTCGCTGATATTTTAGATGAGCCTTCATTAATTGATCTAATTACAAAGATTCCATTAGAAGTTTAACTCAACACCAATTGGTACATGATCTGAAATATTAGGTTTAATTGTTGAAAACGGGGTAGCTTGAACTTCTTGATTATTTGCCACCATAATGTAATCAAATTGAATCTTTGGCTTCCAACTTGGGTAGGTTGATTGGGATATAACTGATTTAAAACCGCTTAATTTTGAAGGAATATTAGCGGGTAGATTTAGATCACCAACTAATACCGGTACTCCTGATAATTTCTTTAGAGCAATAATCAATCGATTTAGTTGAAATACATTAACAAAAGGAACAAAAGATAGATGAGTAGTAGCAATTGTTAGACCGTTTTCTAGTTCAGCAATTAACGCCACTCTTGGTTCATCTTTAACGTAAATAAATCTAGCTCCTTTACCATTATCTTTAGGTATTAAGAGCGGCATACCAATAATTGATCTGCCTAAAGCTTTTGTGTATATCTTTTTAATTGGAACACTTGTAGCAAATCCAATTCCATAACTTGTGTTAGGACTTGGATTATTTGTATTTTGTGAAATTATTCCTGGCTCTAAATTCTTTACTTTCTGCCATCTACTACCAGGTGTTCCAAGCAAGGCTGGTAAGTAATACCAGTACTTAAGTCCCATGCTTTCAGCTATTAATTTTGTTTGATTAATATTTCCAGATCGTGGTTGCAGGTAATCAACCTCTTGTAAGGATATGAAATCAGGTTGGAAGTGTTTAGCAACATCTTTAGCTGAAGATATTAAATTTTGCTGCCAGTCCTGCTCTGCCAATGGCGGAATCACCTGGCCATGTAAAAGGTTCCAGGAGATCACTCTCATCTTTTGGGCGGGGGCGACAACCATGACGACAGGCTAGTAGGGTCGGACGGTGATGGCCTCAAATAAACCACTTAAACTGCCGCTAGCAGTAGCTGAGGTCGATCGATCTGCTCATCTGCGAAGTGATGAGGCATACATTAAATCTGCTTGGCCAAATGCATTGGTACTGCAATTTATATCAGAGAAATTTGTGTCACATTCGAATCAATTAACTTTTGTAAAAGGAGCAAGCCTGGGTGAGTATGACTCCCAGAGTGATTATTTTTTAGGTGTTAAAGATGGTGAGAATTTTTTCCTTCGCCACATTAGTAACCAAACATCAAATTTAGAATTTAAGAGCTTGCGCGAAATTGGTTCTTATTTATCACCAAGAGATATTGGTTTAGCAGTTCATGCTCAAGGGCTAGCTAATTGGCATAGTAAACATCCAAGGTGTTCATTATGTGGTGGCCCTACCGCCGTGGTTTTGGCAGGCGCCGTAAGAAGATGCTCAGCAGATCAAAGTGAGCATTACCCGCGGACTGATGGGGCAATAATTGTTTTAATTAAAGATGATAAAGATCAAGTTTTGCTGGGCCGGCAGAAAATTTGGCCAAAACATCGCTTCTCAACCTTTGCCGGTTTTGTTGAGCCAGGTGAATCATTTGAGCATTGCGTAATCAGGGAAGTTAGAGAGGAAGCTGGAGTTGAGTTAACAAAAATAAACTACCTAGGATCACAGCCTTGGCCATTTCCTGCATCCTTAATGATTGCCTTTGAAGCGGTAACAAATACACCAGAGCTTGCGCGAGCAGATGGGGATGAGATTGAAGAGATCCGCTGGTTTAGCCGAGAAGATATGAAGGCGGCTATTGCTGATAAATCTTTAATACTTCCACTTGAGATAAGTGTGGCGCGGCAAATGATTAAAGCTTGGTATGGCGATGGGGCAGAAAAGGATTTAGTTGGTGATCAGTCATGGCAATAGATAATGCAGCCATACTCGCTGACTTAGATCCTGATCAAATTTCAGTTGTTAGCGCTATTAGAGGACCAGTTTGTGTAATTGCAGGAGCTGGTACTGGAAAAACTAGAGTTATTACAAACCGGATTGCCTATGCAATTAATGCTGGCGTAACTGATCCAACAAAGGTATTAGCACTTACCTTTACTGCAAAAGCAGCAGGTGAGATGAGATCTCGGCTTAGAACACTTGGAATATCAAATGCTGCGGCAAGAACATTTCACTCAGCTGCATTAAAACAACTTTTATACTTTTGGCCATACGCATTTGGTGGGCAATTTCCAACCTTACTAACAACAAAATCAGGGTTCATCAGCCAGGCTATTTCAAGAGCTGAGGTGGCAATGCCAGCAAGTGTTAACGCACTGCGCGAGATTGCTGGTGAAATCGAATGGGCAAAGGTTTTAGAAATATCACCTGATAACTATCAAGAAGAAGCGATCGCAAGTAATAGATCAGTTAGGTTGCCAAATAATAAAAGTGAGAATGAGAACCTGGCGATGATTTCGCAAGTTTATGAAGCCTATGAATCACTTAAAAAACAGGAGCGGTGCTTAGATTTTGAAGATGTACTTTTACTTACTGTTGGGATGTTAGAAGAGGACAGAGGCGTTAGGGAGCGGGTAAGAGATCAATACCGCTACTTCACAGTTGATGAGTATCAGGATGTTTCACCCCTTCAGCAGCGATTACTAAATCTTTGGCTTGGAAATCGTGAGGAAATATGTGTAGTTGGCGATGCTGCGCAAACTATCTACTCATTTGCTGGGGCTAGCTCAAACTTTTTACTTACATTTAAAAACCGATTCCCAAACGCGCAAGTTTTCCGGCTAACCCGCGGCTATCGCTGTACCCCAGAGATAATTAATGCTGCCAATCAAATTCTGCGCCAGGGTAATCTAGTTAGTGATCATGGCAGTGAGCTGCAATCTGCCAATGAACATGGTGATAAGCCGAAGGTAAATGGCTTTAATTCAGCCTCTGATGAGATCGCATATGTTAGCTCTGAGGTTGAAAAGCTGATTAAAAGCCAGGTAGATAGTTCTGATATCGCAATTTTGGCTAGAACCAATGCTCAATTAGATCAGGTTAAGTCCTCCCTTAATAATTTAAAGATCACTAGCCAAATTAGATCAGGTGAGAAGTTCTTTGATCGAGTAGATGTTAGAGATGCGATGCGAGTGATTAGAAGTGCCTCAGTATTACCCTCAGAAATAGGTGATTGGTATGCCGATCTAGAATCGGTGCTGCGTCCATTTGGTGAGGCTGATTATGTAATTAGCTTTTTAAAGCTGGCTAAAAGCATTAAAGAAAATGGTGGCACAAATATGCGGGCCTTTTTGCGAGAGATTGAGGACCGGGCTGAGCAAAATAACCCACCTACATTGCCTGGGGTAACGCTAGCTACATTACATAGTGCTAAAGGACTTGAATGGAAGCACCTGTTTTTAATTGGAGTCTCAGATGGTGTATTACCTATGGGTAATGATTTAAATGAAGAGCGCCGCCTTTTTTATGTGGGAGTTACTCGGGCTAAAGAGAAAATTCAGATTACCTATGCTGGTAAACCCAGCGTATTTTTAGAGCAATTTAATTAAGTTGCACCATCCCCACCTAATGCCTTACTCTTCACACATGGCAAAGTTAATTGATTCAAACACAGTTGTTGCACCAGCAGCCGCTGTTAATTCACCTGCCATTTTCCCCATCTGTGCGAAATCTTCATATCGCTCAGATTGGACCAATAAGCGCTCTAATAAGGGTTTTTATACCTTCACATTAGATCGCACCCCTGGAGGCTATATCGGCTAAAGTCGAAATAGAAGCCAAGGGGCCCGCGAATCTAATGATTCGTAGGCCCTTTTTCTTTTATCCAAATAACCTCTAAATGAAAAAAGCCAAATGGCTAAATAAAAAAGAAATAAACCAATGCAAGTTAACGAAAGGAAAGGTGAGAACGATGACCGTTCTCTTCAGCGAACTACTTATCCCTGGTTGGGCCGAGGGCCCAACTGCAAAAATTGGCTTAGCAGATGTCACCTGGGCTTATGGACAAGCTCCAGTCATCTCCTATACCGACTACAGCAAAAACTCAACGCCAACTTCAACAGTTGCTACGAGCTTTAAAGCTAAGGGTGAATACAAGCGCGCTGATAATCCTTTCCAACCTGAGATTAATCAAAATGTGCAGATGCTATCCCTACCCTGTCACAGCGCTGATCCTGAGCTCTTCTTTAATGACAGTGCTGAGGTAGTTGCCCAAGCTAAGGCGCTTTGTGGCTCCTGCCCAATGAAGGCGAAGTGTTTGCAAGGCGCTCTCTCCAGGGCTGAACCATGTGGGGTCTGGGGCGGTGAGTTATTTGATGAAGGTCAAGTAATTCAAAGCAAGAGATCACCAGGGCGGCCAGCAAAGGTGGCGGCGGCAAGTTAATTTAAAAAAAGTTAAAACAACTGTTAACTAGAAAGGGTTAACAAAAACGGCGGAGTTGGAATAAATCCAACCCCGCCGTTTTAATTTTTAATACTTACTTATTAAGCCTTACCAAGAATACGATTTACCTTTGTGCCACAAACTGGGCAAATTCCTTGCGCCATTCGGCGACCTGAATCAGAGACCTTTACATGTCCTTCAAAAGCGCGCTTCTCTTTGCACTTAACGCAGTAAGCCTCACCCTTGTATTCTTCAGCCATTTTATTCCTCCATCTGCCGCACTCATCCGAGTGCGAATAGCAACACAATACCCCCCACGCCACGCTCAACTAGGGTTTTCCACGCGTAAAATCGAAAATATTATTTGGAAAGTGAAGAAAAAGGGCAAAACTAGATATTTACCGCCGGTATCACTCCAGATCCACTACTTTGGCAACCAAGTTCAAAGCCCTCTAAAAAGGCCTCAGCTTTTGCTGCTTCGGTATATCTGCCTAAATAATTATAGAAATCACTGTCATGGTTTGGAACTTGTAAATGAATTAGCTCATGAAAAATTATGTAATTTAAAACATAGGAAGGTGAGCCAACTAATCGATCTGAGATTCGAATAGTTTTATCAACTGTGGTGCAGGAGCCCCAGCGCTCATTCATATTGCGCCAATTAATACTGGCGGGATGAGTATCAAATTCAGGCAGGTACTGGGTTAGTAGTTCAATACCAATTTGCATGAGCTGTAGATCGGTTTTGCGCTCGCGGGCCTCACGGCGCAGCACCATAGAGATCATCTCAGGAATTATTTCAATCTCCTGGCGCCTACTCATCTTGGCTGGGATATGAATCTCAATTACCCCACCCTGGCGATAGGCCGAGGCACTTCTTCGCCGCCGTTCTTTGCGAATTACTCGATACGCTGGTAGGTGAGGTGGCAGATTTGCCTCAAGTTTTTTCTTACGCGCAGAGATTTCAGACACGGTGGGCAAAATATCTGTAAAAAGGATTTGTTGTTCAAAGTTATCCACCATAACCTCTACTTATCCACCATAATTGTGGTTATCTCCACAGATTAATCCACAGAGCACATGCAAATTTTACGCGCCTAGCCACCCCTTGCCCATGATCTATGCCCGTGTGGTTTTAATAATTTTTTCTAAGCGGGAAATTAATAGGATAGGTGAAAAATATTATTAAAATTTACTTCTTAGAAACACCTTTTTAAGTTGATTCTCACCTTTGATTCACATAGGTTAGCGCCACGAAGTCCTCGGATAACTGTTTCGTATCTGCAAGGGGAAGGCAGATAAGAAATGAGCGCCCGGGGATTTCGCTTTTTTATCTAGAGCTTTAAAGCAACCCAGAAAGATCATCTGGGACAGTTACGCTATCTAAAAATGCCTTTACATCTTTTAAATCATCTGGCATTGGCAAGAATGCAGCATCTTGCCAACATTTATCGCGGCCATCAGTACCCCGTAATTGTTTTACCTCACTCCAAAATGCAGATGCTTCGCGCATTTTTCTTGGCGAAACCTCTAGCGCTAGTAAAGTTGCAAATATCTGTTGCATTGGTGAGTTAGTAGCCCGCCTTCTGCGTGAGTTTTCAATTAATGCATTAAATGCTGGCATCCGCTCACTCGCTACTTCAGAAATTACATGATCAATCCAACCTTCAATTAATGCCAGCGCCATCTCTAATTTAGTTAATGCTAGCTCTTGAGCTGGTGTTTGTTGAGGTGTGAATAATCCAGAATTTAAAGCAATATTAATTGCATTTGGATTATTGATATCAATCTCACCACTTGCCATCGCCTCTTCAGCTTGGCGAGTAATTGATTCAACATCAATACTTATCCCCTTGCCATAGGCAGTGATCACATCTTGGATATATTTTGATAACCATTTATTATTAGCAAATAAGCGAGCCGCAGCTGCTTCCCTTAGTGATAAATAAATACCAACCTGTTCTGGATCAATTCCAAGGCCATCTGACCATTGCGCTATGTTTTGTGGAATTAAATGAGCTACCTCTGCGCCATTTTGTAGGGGGATTGCCACATCATTTGCGCCAGTGATTGAATTAGCTAGAAGTCCAACACCTTGGCCAAGTTGAGTTGCAATTAAACTGCCCATAAAACCGCGAAGAAGCCGCGCAAACATAGCCTTCATCATTTCTTGTTGCGCCGGGCTGTTGTTTTCAGAGCCCATAAACTCAGTAGGTAGAGCAGATGAGGTACTAGATATCACACTAGAGAGCGCATCACCCATCCCTAGCGCCAGCGGTTCAAATAGGTGCTGCCAACTAGAAACAGTGTTATCAAGCCAATCACGCTTTGAACATGCACTCTGCGTTGGAAGAGTTGATGCTGGGAAAAGTATCTCGGTATCTAACCAAGTATTAGCAATTTTTAACGATTCACTTAGTTTTTGTTGATCAGATTGGCCAATTGGCAGGTCACCCTTTGCGGTAATTATTTGTTTTGCTGTTTCTCTAATTGCTGCAACGGTAATTAAATTTTGTTCATTAGGCGATTGCATATTTTCTAAAAATGACTTAGCACCAGCAAGGGTATTAGCATCAACTCCCATTTCTGAGAACTGCTTAAGCAGCGCCTCAAAATCTGGTTGCCCATCATTAGGGCCAAATCCAAAACCCATTTTCTTAACTCACCTTCTAACCAGTTGACCTAAAGATATCTGATGCCTAGATAACAATAATGCCATGCTTTTTCTTCCCCGTTCATTAGGATTACCTGTATGAACTCAACTGCCTTCACTGCCCTCATCTGGTGGGTGATTCCAATCGGGGCGGTACTAGGTGCAATTATTTATGGGGTCTGGGTCACTAAATATAAGAAAAAATTTGATAATGAAACTAACCGCTCAGTAAATAGTTTTAAGAAGTTTCAAAGCACCTTTAAATATAAAAAGTAATACGCTTAAGCCCCACGATGAAATCCCTACTTCCAGTAAAACCAACTCTGCCTACTCCTAGTAGGTTAATTTTTATTTTATTAATAATTGCCGCCTTCTTCCTGCCTTCTCCTTATGTAATCCTTTCACCAGGAAATCCACAAAATATTTTAGGCTCAGCTATAACTATTTCAGGAACGAAGGTTTATCCCACTACCGGAAAATTATCTGTTACCTCAGTATTAGTTACTGATCCAGATTCTTATATAACTGGATTTGATGTTTTATATGGCTGGATAGATAAAAACCGAGTAGTACTACCGCGGGCGCAGGTTTATCCTGAGGGTGAAAGCGCTGCTGAGTCTGTCAAAATCGGCGCCGATGAGATGTCTGGTTCACAAATAAATGCAACTGCTGCAGCCCTTGATCACTTAGGCTATAAAAACGAAGCTACGTTAGTGATTGTTGAAGTTAATAAGAAAAGTAATGTCGTTGGAAATTTTGTGGCAGGAGATCAAATTATCTCAGTTAATAATAAAATCTATGACTCTTCAGCACAGATTATGGATTATTTGGATCAAAAAAAGCCAGGGGATTTGATTTCGATAAAGGTGCTGCGGGCAGGTAAAGAGATTATTAGTCGAGAAATAAAACTATCCGCTAGAGATGACGGATCAGCATTTATTGGCATTAACATTCAATCTCAATTTGATTTCCCATTTGATGTGAAAATTAAATTAGCAGAGACCGGTGGGCCAAGTGGTGGCTTAATTTTTGCTCTTGGTATTGTTGATAAATTAACTTCGCAAGATTTAGTTCGTTATCGAAATATCGCTGGCACTGGAACGATTACTACCGATGGCAGAGTTGGCCCAATCGGAGGAATTGCTGAGAAAATTATTGGAGCGAAAAAAGCTGGGGTTGAGTTATTTTTAACTCCAATTGAAAACTGTAGTGATATCGCTAATGAGGAAAAGGTGGCTAGTAGTAGTGATAAAAAGGTGATGAAAATTGTGCCCGTCGCCACACTTAATGAGGCGATATCTGTACTTAAACTGCCAGCGGGCGCCAAGTATCCAAGCTGTTTGGATACTTTTCAATAATAGATAAGATCTGCGCATGAGTTCTTCCGGCTTTGGCGGTGGCGGTTTTAATAGAAACAACAACCCATTTGGTGGATCGGGCTTTGGAGGTAATTTCCCAAATCCCTTTAAAAATCAAGGTGGTGGCCGCCGGCGAATTAGTCCACTGACTATTACTTTTGTAGTTCTATTTATTTTAGCGAGTGTTTTAGTTTCACTTAGCGGTTTCTATGCTGATTTACTCTGGTTTAGATCTGTAGATTTTGTAAATGTTTGGCAAACAACTTTATTTACCAAGGCGTATTTGTTTATCGGTTTTGGATTAGTAACTGCAGCCTTTATTACGGCAAATATTTATATCGCTTTTCGCCGCCGTCCGATGTATGTGCCAGTTGCAGTTGAAGCAGATAATTTAGAGCGCTACCGCGCACAATTAGAACCAGTTCGTAAATTTGTCGGGATTGGAATATTTCTAGTCCTTTTTTATTTTGCAGGAAGTTCAGCAACTAGGCTTTGGCAAGAGTGGTTACTATTTAGAAATGCAACAGAGTTTGGCGTAGTTGATCCACAATTTGGTAAAGATGTTTCATTTTTCGCTTTTAAACTACCAATGTGGCAATCATTAATTGGTTGGGGTATATCAACAATAGTTTTGGCAATTCTTGCCTCTGCGGCAGTTCACTATATTTACGGTGGCATTCGTACTCAGGTTAAAGAAGATCGAACTACAGTTACCGCCAGAGTTCAGCTCTCAATTTTACTTGGGCTACTTGTGTTACTTAAATCTGTTGCATACTGGTTTGATCGCTATGCATTAACTTTAAAAGAGGGCAGATTAATTACTGGTCTTACCTATAGCGATGTAAATGCATTATTGCCAGCTAAATCAATTCTGGCAGCAATTGCAGCAGTATGTTCATTGCTATTTTTTGCCAACATAATTCGCAAATCATGGCTACTGCCTACAGCAGGTGTAGCGCTTATGGTGATTGCATCAGTTTTAATTGCTGGTGTTTACCCAGCAGCGATTCAGCAATTCCAAGTTAAGCCATCTGAATCAACAAAAGAGGCGCCGTTTATTCAAAAGAATATTGATGCAACTCGCCTTGCTTACGGTATAGATGATGTTGAAGTAATTGATTATCAAGCCACCGTGTCTACATCAGCTGGTCAGCTAGCAAATGACGCTGCAACTATTGCCAATATTCGCTTGATGGATCCAAATGTTTTGTCAGCAACCTTTAGACAACTTCAACAAATTAAGCCTTACTATAGTTTTGCTGACTCACTAGATATTGATCGCTACGTGATTAATGGTAAAGAGCGAGATATGGTGGTTTCAGTTCGTGAGTTAAATATTGAAGGCAATCCATCTCGAAATTGGATTAATGATCACCTTGTATACACTCATGGATTTGGAATGGTTGGAGCTTATGGAAACGCAGTGGATGCAGATGGAAAACCATCATTTACTGTTGGGGATATCCCACCTACAAAAGGATTAGGCGAGTTTGAACCACGAGTTTATTTTGGTGAAAATGTTCCTGATTACTCAATTATTGGTGGACCAGCAACAAGTGATCCAGTTGAATTAGATTACCCAGATGATAAATCTGCAAATGGTCAAAAGAATTACACCTATACCGGCAAAGGCGGCGTGCCAATGGGTTCCATTTTCTCACGCTTGCTATTTGCAATTAAATATCAAGAGCAGAGAATTGTTTTATCTAATTTAATTAATTCTGAATCTAAGATTTTATTTGATCGAAATCCCCGAGTTCGGGTCGCAAAAGTTGCTCCATGGCTCACTTTAGATGGAGATCCATACCCTACAATTGTTGACGGCAAGATCTTATGGATAATTGATGGCTATACGACAAGTGCTGGATATCCAAACTCTAGAAAAGTAAATTTAGCTAATACCGCAGATGCACTTGCTGTTAGGTCAAATGCTGTTTCTACATTAGCTAACCAAGACGTTAATTACATTCGCAACTCTGTCAAAGCCACTGTAGATGCCTACGATGGCACCGTAACCCTGTACCAGTGGGACGAGGCTGATCCAGTATTAGCCACATGGAGCAAAGCGTTTCCAAATAGCGTTAAGCCAAAGAGTGAAATCTCCCCAGACCTACTTTCACACATAAGATATCCAGAGGACATGTTTAAAGTTCAACGCGATATTTTAAGTGCTTACCATGTGAAAACAGCAGACGCGTTTTATGGTGGTCAAGACTTTTGGCGTGTACCACTTGATCCATCTAGCTTTGGATCAAATTCCGGAAATCAGCCACCTTATTACTTAACCATGCAGATTCCAGGTCAAAAGAAACCAACCTTCTCCTTGTATACGCCATTTGTGCCACGTGGTGGGCGTGAAAACTTAACTGCACTAGCAGTTGTTAATTCAGATGCCAGAGATGATTACGGAAAGATCACCGTTTTACAACTTCCTCGTTCTACAAATATCGCAGGCCCATCACAGGTTTCATCTAATTTTGAAGCAAAACCTGATGTTGCAACCTCACTATCACTACTTCGCCAAGGTGGCGCTGATGTAGTTCTTGGAAACTTATTAACTTTGCCAGTCGGTAATGGTTTGCTATATGTGCAACCAGTTTATGTGCGAGCAACTGGAAATACCGCTGCCTACCCACTATTACAAAAAGTACTAGTTTCATTTGGTGATCAAATTGGATTTAGTGAAACTCTGCAAGGTGCTCTTGATCAAGTATTTGGTGGTAGTGCAGGTACAACTGTCACAAATAACCAGTCCGATACTCCAACAAAAGATGGCACTGGTAGTAGTCAAGCAATTAAATCTGCAATTGCTTCTTTGCAATCAGCATATGCAGATTTAGAAGCAGCACAAAAGCGTTTAGATGGTGCTGCTGAAGATAAAGCTAGAGCACGAGTTAAAGCTGCAATCGCTGCATTAATTTCCGCGCAAAACAGATAAATAAATCAACCCATTTGGGTAAATTGCCATACTGCTCTAAGATTTAATTACCGACGCGGGGTGGAGCAGCTCGGTAGCTCGCTGGGCTCATAACCCAGAGGTCGTAGGTTCAAATCCTGCCCCCGCTACCAAATTTATTTAATACGTAAGCTGTTTAAAACTACAAATAATGAAGATGCTGACATGGCAGCTGCTGCATACATTGGAGATAGATTTCCGCTAGCGGCAATTGGAATACCAACTAAGTTATATAAAAATGCCCAGCCTAAGTTTGATTTAATAACCCTGACAGTCTTTTTAGAAATTTCTATTGCATCTAGTGCTGCAAGCAGAGATGGTCTAATCAATGTGATATCGGCAGCAGCGATTGCAATGTCAGTTCCGGATCCAATTGCAATGCTCAAATCAGCTTTTGCAATAGCAGCAGCATCATTTATGCCATCACCAATCATTAATACTTTTCCATTTTCTTGAAGTTTTGTTACAAATTCAAGCTTGTCTGATGGCGAAGCTGATGCAAATATGTGATCAATTGGTATGCCAACTTCAGAGCCGATAGAGATAGCAGCAGATTCACTATCACCAGTAACTAACCAAGTATTGATACTAGATGAATGCAATTCATCAATTGCAGCTTTAGCTTCAGGCTTTACCTGATCACCAACTTCAAAGACGCCATAAGCCAAGCCATCAATTGCTAAAACTGCGACTGAGTTTGCTCGCGCGGTAGCTGATTCAATGGCTTTATTTAATTCAGGTGAAAATTCAGTTGTGCTACGCGCGATTGAAAGTGGTGAGCCGATTAGAACAGCTTTAGCATCAGATGAGTTTAAGGATTGCACTCTAGCTGCAACGCCAGACCCAGGGGTATGTTCAAATTCAGTTGCAGTAAATGCAGTTACACCTTGTTTTGAAAGTGAATTAGCAATTGCAGAGGCGATTGGGTGTGAATCCATACTCTCAAGAGTTAATGCATAACTCATTAATTCAGAAGCAGCTATGGCGGTAGCGGGCGTTGATAGAGGGTTATTTATCAAAACCATCTGCTGTAAAACCATTTGTCCACTTGTTATCGTTCCGGTTTTATCAAAAACCACATCAGTTATACCAACAGCTTTTTCAATAGATCTAGGTGATCTAATTACTATGCCAGATTTTGCTGCTTTACCAGAGGCAACTAGTAGCGCAATTGGAGTTGCTAAGCCAAGCGCACATGGGCAGGCTATGACCAGTACTGAAACTGCGGCTGTAATTGAAAGAGTTATATCTGTTCCTGTTAGGTACCAAGTTAAAAAAGTAGCAATTGCAAGGATTAATACGACTGGAACAAAAACTCTGCTTATCCGATCTGCTAATTGCTGTACCGGAGCTTTTTCTATTTGAGCAGCTAAAACCATTCTAGTAATTCTTGCTAGTTCAGTATCAGATCCTATTCGCAGTGCCCTTACAACTAAGTTTCCGTTGTTATTAATTGCTCCAGCAAAAACTAAGCTATTAACAGAAATTTCAACCGGTACTACCTCACCAGTCAGAAATGCGTTATTAATTGTGCTAAACCCTGAAATAACTTGCCCATCAGTTGCAATTACCTCACCAGGTTTAACAATAAAAATATCACCAACTAATAATTGATCTATTGGAATTATTTCATTTCGATCAGATCTTTTAACCTCCACCTGAGCTGCAGCTAATTTAAACAGGTGTGATAGGGCTGATCCAGCTTTTCGCTTTGCACGGTACTCAAGATAACGGCCTAACATTACAAAGAAAATAACTGCAGATGAAACCTCAACATAAATTAATGGCATCATCTGGCTATTGATTTGATATGTTGCTGCTGAGTAAATACTCCAACCAAGTGAAATTAATGATCCAAGAGATATAAGTGTGTCCATTGTTGGGTTTTTAAGATTTTTTATTGCAGCTCGATGAATAGGCCAGGCGAGAATACTTACAACAGGAATCGATAGTCCGATTAGGAACCAGGTTGTAATCGGTGCTATCGGGTATCCAATAACGAGAGAAATTCCGAGATTATTTAATAAGTTATTCACTTGATCAAGTGAACTACTAAGTTGCTTATCTATTTGTTCATGCCAACTATGAAACATAGAAATTAAGATCACTGGGGCGGTTAAAAGTAGGGTTAGAAATACTCTAACTCCAAGGCGATTAGATTTTTCAAATGATTCACGCTCACCCTTAAATGCACTTGCCTTATATCCAGACTTACTCACTGCTGTTATTAAATCTTGTTCTGAGATGTTTATTGGCGCAATTACATGCGCTGATTCCATCGCAAGATTAACTACAGCTTTAACACCTGGTACTTTATTTAAGGCGCCTTCAATAGTGCTAACACATGAAGAGCAAGTCATACCAGTTAGATGTAGATCTACCTGCCGACTTTTAACCTCATTTTGGGCGATTACCGAACTCATAGTGGTCAGATTACTCTTCTTTTCTTATTCAACTGATAACACTCTGCGCAGGCTTTCAAGCCTTGCCAAATTTTGGTTTGTGAAGCCTGGCCAATCATTTAATGCACAAGTTGCTTCATTGTGTGAGCAGTTTTTTGGGCAGTGTGAAATTGCTTTAGTAAATTCAGGAAATGCTGAAATAACTCTTGAGGGCTGAATATGAGCGATTCCAAATGATCTAACGCCAGGAGTATCAATAATCCAACCAAAATTTTCACCATCAAATGAAGAAGAAAGTGGAAGTGCAATTGCACTCGAAGAAGTATGGCGACCCCTACCAGTTACCTCATTAACATCACCAGTAGCACGATGCTTAGAATCATCACCAACAGCAACTGATTTGTTTTTCGAACTTTCCAATAGGTTGTTAACTAGCGTGGATTTACCAACACCTGAGTGACCAATTAGAACTGTAATTTTGTTGGCTAAAGTTTTCTGTAATTTTCCTAAATCTGATGATTTATCAATCTTAAAAACCTTGATTTCAAGATCTTTGTAAGTTTCTAAAAATTCATCGCCATTAGCAAGATCCTGTTTAGTCATAATTATGATTGGCTCAATCCCTTGGTCATATGCAACCACTAAGGCTCGATCGACAAAACCTTCCCGCGGTTCTGGATTAGTTGTAGCAATTACAATTGCTATCTGGTCGACATTTGCCACGATTACTCTTTCATCATTTGCATGATCATCTATGGTTCTTGTAAGTGAATTTTTTCTTGCTAAAACTGACACCACTCGAGCGAGTGAGCCTTCTGTACCTGATATATCTCCGACCACTGAAACCAAATCACCAACTACTACTGATTTTTTGCCAAGTTCACGAGCCTTCATAGCAGTAATAATTGTTTTATTAGCACCAGATTCAATTAAACATTGAACACGACCTCTATCAACTTCAATTATGGTTGCACTTTGAGCCTTTGAGTAATCCGGACGGTCTTTAGTTCTTGGCCTTGTCTTATTGCTTGAGCCGAACTGTCGTGATTTATTGATTCGAACATCATCTTCATCCCAATTTTTCTTTTGCCTAACCATTAAGCATTCCCTGCCACATACTAGGAAAATTAGGCAGTGTTTTCTTAGTTGTTTCAATATTTTCTACAACTACACCTTCAACAGCTAATCCGATTATTGCGCCAGCTGTCGCCATTCGATGGTCCTCATAACTTTTAAAAATTTGTGATGATTTAAGTATGGCCGGCTTAATTAGTAACTCACCTGGACCTTCAGTTACAGAGCCACCAAGATTATTTATTTCAGTAGCAAGTGCGCTGAGTCGATCTGTTTCATGTAGTCGTAGGTGAGCGATACCTCTAAGCGTAGAAGGAGTATCTGCTAAGCAAGCTAGTGCTGCTATTGATGGTGTTAACTCACCAACATCATGAAGATCTATATCTATGCCGACTACATTTCCGGTTCCACTAATTTTTAAACCTGAATTAGTTTGTTCAATTTTTGCTCCCATTTTTTTAAATATATCTCGAAGTTGATCACCAGGTTGTGTTGTTAATTTTGGCCAATCTGCTATTTCAATACTTCCACCACAAATCATTGCAGCTGCCATAAAGGGCGCTGCATTTGATAAATCAGGTTCAATTACCAAGTCCTGGCCAATTAATTCACCGGATTTAACAATCCAACTATTTTTATTTACTTCAACCTGTCCACCAAATGCTCGTATCATTTGAATAGTCATTTCAATATGTGGCATCGATGGTAGTGATGCACCGGTGTGTTTAACAGTTATTCCTTGCTCTGTTGCTGGCCCAAGTAGAAGTAAGGCTGAAACAAATTGACTAGATGCACTTGCATCTATTTCAACTAATCCGCCTTTTACTCCACCAGACCCATTAATTGTTATTGGTAAGCGATACTTATTATTGTGCTCAATTGAAACTCCTAATTGCTCAAGTGCACTTATCACTGGCGCAAGTGGTCGCTCATGCGATCTGGCGTCACCGTCAAAATGAATTAATCCATTTGCAAGGCAAGCAATTGGTGGCAGAAAACGCATCACAGTTCCTGCATTACCAACCTCGATTTGGGTAGGTCCAGTTAGTTTTTTCGGTGTAATTTGATAATCAAACCCATCATCAGTTTTTATTTCATCGATCTCACAACCTAGTGCGTGCAATCCTTTAACCATTAGATCGGTATCTCGAGAAGAAAGTGGCTTGCGTAACCTTGATGGAGTTTTAGCAATTGCAGCAAGAATCAGAGCTCTATTTGTTACTGATTTAGATCCTGGAATAACCACCCTAGAATTAATTGGGTTTGGCGCAGATGAAGTTAACTTACTTCGAAATGGCGCATTCCAATTAGTCATATGTCCCAGTCTACCTTCCGCCTACTTAAGCAGATTAGGCTTTTAAGCGGGGTAAGCCGGTGGTTGGCGGGAATAAATTGGGTAGGCAGCAGGTTTTATATCTATGCATGCGCTGCGTTCTAGTGTTAGCCAAAATAAAAAATATGATCCCATGCCCAAAACGTCATTCGAGGTAGCCTTGTCCCAAATGAGTAATGAAGATTTATTACCGGCGGTAGTTAACCGAGAGAAAGAAACCTTAGCCCAGCGCAAGGCGAGGTTCGAAAAAGATGCTCTAGTTTTCACTTCACAACTTTATGGAGCTGCACTTCGCTATACAAAGAATTCTCATGATGCTCAAGATTTAGTTCAAGATACATATGCAAAAGCTTTTACAAGTTTTCATCAATTTGAGCCTGGTACAAATTTAAAAGCATGGCTCTATCGTATTCTTACGACAACATTTATAAATAATTATCGTAAAGATCAGCGAAGGCCACAAATCTCCAATGGTGAGATAGAAGATTGGCAAATTGCAAAGGCTTCATCACACACAAGTGATCAAGGAAAATCTGCAGAAGATGAAGTACTTGAAAACATCGCAGATAAAGATATTAAAGATGCGTTAGCTCAAATGCCAGAAGAATTTCGAATGGCTGTTTATTTATCTGACGTTGAAGGATTTGCGTATAAAGAGGTTGCAGAAATTATGGGTGTTCCAACTGGAACAGTTATGTCTCGATTGCATCGTGGTCGAAAATTATTAAGAGCTTCACTTACTCAGTACGCCAAAGACCGTGGGTATGGTAAAGATAAAGTAGGTGATCAAAAGTGAACTTTAATCAAAACGATTTAATTCCTTGCGAGCAAGTTTTACCAAATATCGTGCTTTATATTGATCATGAAATCTTTGACACTCAAGAATTAAGTGCTGTTGAAATTCATTTTGGTCAATGCCCATCATGTCGGACTTATATGGAACGCGAAGATGCCACACTTACTTTAATGAAGAATCTTTTGTGTAATTCTCTTATTGAATCAGCTCCAGAGGAGTTATGTAATCGGATTAATCAGCAGACTCAAGATCTTTACAACCAAATGATGCAGGAAGGTGATTCCCAGGAAGTCACAGAAATTACCTATACCCAAACAACTTATACGGAAATCAGCGCAGAAGGTACGACACAAATCGAAATAACTAGCGAAATCCGCAGGCAGTTCCCGCTGGAGTAATTACTTAATCACTAGCCTTGTGATTATGAAAGCTGAACAAGTCATTGGTGTAATTGGTATGGCAACTATGACTATTCGTCCTGGCGACACATCAGTTGCGCAAGGAGTAAATGATTTACCAGTTGTTGGTTCAAATCAATTGTTATCTCTAATGGAGAGCGCATGTAGTACTGCAATAATTGAGTTTTTAGATTTTGGTGAGACCACTATAACTACCAGTTCGCAAGTAGATATATCCGGCGCCGCTGGTGTAGGAATTGAAATACATGCAACTGCTCGGTGCCTAGGACTTGATGAAAATATTCTTAAATTTGAGGTTGAAGTCCATCAAGTTGCCAGATTAATTGCAACTGGCCTAATAACTCGTAAATTTGTTGAACGAGTTTCATTTATGGCAAGAGTTGCCGCTGAAACCATGATGGCTGAAAAAGGAGTATCTGTTAGTGAAAAAAAAGTAGCTAGCAGCTTAAATTTGTAAGCCACTAGCTACATGTAATCTACTTACTTTTTAGTTGCCCAAAATATTTCAGAAATTTCATCAATTTTCTTAATTAATTTATCTGCAACCGCAACATCATTCGTGCCCTTACTGCCACCAGCACCAGCAAGTTTGGTTGCCTCATTAAATAAAGTGTGAAGCTGTGGATGTGCCTCAAAATGGTTTGGTTTGAAGTAATCTGTCCACAAAACCCATAAGTGGTGCTTAACTAATTCAGATCGCACTTCTTTAATTGCAACCGCCCGTGATTTAAAATCAGGATCACTGCTACTTGCGTACTTCTCCATACAAGCCTTAACAGATTGTGCCTCTATCTTTGCTTGCGCTGGGTCATAAACGCCACAAGGTAGATCGCAGTGGGCGTATACGCTCTCTTTTGGAGTAATTAACTTAAGTAATGAATCGAGCATTTTCTCTCCTTGGTTTAAAATAAACTATTTATTAGTGGGAGAATACTCTTCATGTTCGGGTTTAGCACAGTGGTAGTTTCGGGAAATTCAATGTCGCCTGCCTATAACCAGGGAGATTTCTTGTTTATTCGTTCATTAAGTGGTCAACGGCACACCTTATTGATTGGCCAGGTTTACCTAATACAGGACCCCAATCGAGAAGGCGTTAATTTGTTAAAGCGTTTGAAAGAAACTCGAATGGAACACGGTATTACTAGGTACTGGGTTGAAGGTGATAGCAAAGAAAGCAATGATTCAAGAAGCTGGGGATGGCTAGAAGGGGATAAGTTTGTTGGCAAGGTTTTACTTAGATACCGAAAAGGATAATTAGCGAGTAAACGCCTCTGTCATTAATGCTTTTTCTTCCTCTTCATGCAGATGGTGATTACCAGTTGCAGGGCTTGCAGTAGCCCGTCTTGAAACTCTGCGAATACTTCTACCAGATAATTCTTCATGAGCAACAAAAGCTTCAGATGCTGTAAGAGCAATGTATGGCCACGGACCCTGGTTAGCTGGTTCATCTTGAACCCAAAGTAATGTTGCTTTTGGATGCTTCTTTGCTTCAGCAATCATCTCCTCGATTGGAAGAGGATATAACTGCTCAACTCTTGCGATCGCTGTTGAGTGCTCACCTAATTTTTCACGCTCTGCAATTAAATCGTAATAAACTTTTCCAGAGGTAAAAATTAAACGTGTGGTATTAACAACTTTGTCATCAGGTATAAATGGTTTAAATGTTCCAGTTGTGAAATCTTTTAGCCCACTTGCAGCAGCCTTTAACCTAAGCATCGATTTCGGTTCAAAAACAATTAATGGTCGACGAGCCGGATTTTTCATATGCCAGCGAAGTAGGTGGAAATAAGAAGCCGGCGTAGATGGTTGAGCAACTGTCATATTTTGTTCAGCACATAGTGCTAAAAATCTTTCAATGCGCCCAGATGAATGATCAGGCCCTTGTCCTTCATAGCCATGTGGCAGTAGCAGAACTACTGATGAACGCTCACCCCATTTTTGAAGTGCAGATGATATAAATTCATCAATAACTGTCTGAGCACCATTAGCAAAGTCACCAAACTGTGCTTCCCAAACTACTAAGGCGTTATCACGCTCAACGGAGTAACCATATTCAAAGCCCATTACCGCGTACTCAGAAAGTAATGAATCATAGATATGAAATTGATTTGGATCTTTAACTAGTGAGCGAAGTGGGAATAACTCTTTACCGTTTTCTTTATCAATAATTACAGCATGACGGTTGCTAAATGTGCCACGGCGAACATCTTGTCCACTCATTCGAATTGGATGACCATCTAGTAATAATGAACCAAATGCAAACATCTCTCCAGTTGCCCAATCAACTGTAGATTCATCTAACATCTCAACCCGCTTAAGTAATTGAGGCAATAATTTTGGATGTACCGTGAACTCAACTGGCATTGATGATTGTGTTAAGGCAATCTTACGAAGCTGATCCTCAGCTACTGATGTATTAACTGTCGCTGGTGCTGGCACCACTGGTGGGCGCCAACTTGGATCACTTTCTGGTTCAGTATTATGAACAGAGGTAAATACTCCTTCTAATTGTTGTTGATAATCGCGCAATACTTCTTCAGCTTCTTCAACAGTAATATCTCCACGCCCAATAAGTGCCTCGGTATATAACTTTCGAGTTGATCTCTTAGCATCAATTAATTTATACATAAGTGGTTGAGTAAAGCTTGGCTCATCGCCTTCATTATGACCACGGCGACGGTAGCAAATCATGTCTATCACTACATCTTTATTAAATGTCTGACGGTATTCAAATGCGATTCTAGCAACCCGCACGCAAGCCTCAGGATCATCACCATTAACATGAAATACAGGAGACTGGATCATCTTTGCAATATCAGTTGAATATGTTGAAGATCTTGCTGCACTAGGTGAAGTTGTAAACCCAACCTGATTGTTAACAATAATATGAATAGTTCCACCAGTTCTATAACCTTTAAGAAGTGAGAGTGAGAGTGTTTCTGAAACAACTCCTTGACCGGCAAATGCAGCATCACCATGTAGAAGTATTGGCATTACTGGGTATGTGGTTTGCTCATCAATAGTGGTATCACCAGCAGCTACCCTTAATTTATCTTGCTTGGCTCTAACAATTCCTTCTAGTACTGGATTAACCGCTTCTAAATGCGATGGGTTAGCAGCTAAATAAATCTTAGTTTTAGCACCTGACTCTGATACAAAAGTTCCCTTTGTTCCCAAATGGTATTTAACATCTCCTGAACCATGAACTTCGTTATCATGATAATTTCCTTCAAACTCTTGGAATATTTGCCCATAAGATTTACCTGCAATATTTGCTAATATATTTAATCGGCCTCTGTGCGGCATACCAACACAAACCTCATCTAAACCAGCATCAGCAGCTGCTGAAATCATTGCATCTAATACTGGGATTACAGACTCACCACCTTCTAAAGAGAATCTCTTCTGACCAACATACTTTGTCTGCAAAAATGTTTCAAAAGCCTCGGCACTGTTTAACTTACGTAGAATCCTTAACTGTTCATCACGGGGAGTCCTTGGTGCACCAACTTCCATTCGCTCCTGCATCCATTTGCGCTCATCTGGATTTGCAATATACATATACTCCACACCAATTGTGCGACAGTATGAATCACGGAGCACACCTAAAATTCTGCGCAGCTTCATAAAGGACTTTCCACCAAAGCCACCAGTTGCAAACTCACGATCTAAATCCCAGAGCGATAATCCATGGGAAACAACATCTAAATCAGGGTGCGACCTTTGAACATAAGATAATGGCTCAACATCTGCCATTAAATGCCCAGTTGTGCGGTAAGCATCAATTAGTTTTTGAACCCGAGCAGTCTTACTAACATCATCATCTTTATCAAACTGTATGTCAACAACCCAGCGGATTGGAACATAAGGAATTCGAAGTGCTTCAAAGATTTCATCGTAGAAGTTTTCTTCACCAAGTAAAATTTCATGAATCCTGCGCAGAAATTCACCAGATTGAGCACCCTGAATAATTCTATGATCGTAAGTACTAGTAATTGTTACGACCTTACTAATAGCTAGATCAGCAAGAGCTTGTTCATTTGCGCCATGAAACTCTGCTGGGTAATCAAGTGATCCAACTCCAAGTATTAAACCTTGGCCTTGCACCAGCCTTGGCACGGAGTGAACAGTTCCGATAGTTCCAGGATTTGTGAGCGAGATTGTTGTACCAGCAAAATCTTCAACAGTTAGTGAACCTGCTCTAGCCTTGCGCACGATATCTTCATATGCTGACCAAAATTGGGCAAAATCTAGACCCTCACAACCTTTAATCGATGGAACTAATAATTGGCGGGAGCCATCTGCTTTTGCTAAATCAATTGCGATACCTAAATTAATATGTTCTGGATGACCAATTGCAGGCTTTCCGTCCAAATCTGTAAAAAAGGTATTCATTTCAGGCATTGATCTAATGGCTTTAACCATGGCATAACCAATTAAGTGTGTAAATGAAACCTTTCCACCTCGACCACGCTTTAAATGATTATTAATAACAGTTCGATTATCAATCATTAATTTTGCAGGAACAACTCGAACACTTGTCGCAGTTGGAACAGAGAGTGAACCCTCCATTGATTGCACAACCCTTGCTGCTACACCACGCAAAGGTTCAACAGTGGCAGCACCTGGAGTTGCTAATGTTGGAATTGGTTTAACAACAGGATCAGCTGGCTTAATAGTTGTGGTAGAAGTTTTTACAGGTGTTACATTTTTTTCTATAACTGGCTTGATCACTTCCGGCGTAATAACCTCAGATTTTGCTACTGGCGCAGGTGGTACAGGCTTTGCTAATTGTGATTTTGGAATTGGTGGGGTGCCACTTTTTACCGAATTATTTAAACTTGGTGTCCCTTTATAATCTGCGAAAAATTCCCACCAAGATTTATCAACCGAAGATGGGTCACTTTGATACCTCTCATACATCTCCTGCACTAACCACTCATTAGGACCAAAGGAGCCGCCAAAGTGATTAGCGGGGGTATTAGCTCCGGCTTGGCTCACTTATAACTCCCTAATTTTGATCTGATCAAGATTGTTGCAACAGGTTAATCTTAACTCCCACACCGGCTTGGCTAAACAAGTAGGCTCTATCGTAAGTGAAAGTGGCCATCAGCACAGTTAAAAGGCTGGAAAGTAAAGGCTAATAACGGCATGGTTGCGCCCATGAGTGATGAAAAGAAGTGGGCAATAGTAACTGGGGGATCTAGGGGTCTTGGATTTGAAACCGCTAAAGGTTTAATTGCAGCCGGAATATCTGTATACATAATTGGTAAAGATGAAGTGCGGGCCCAGCAAAGTGCTGAAAAACTAGGATGTAATTTTCGCGCAGTAGATGTGGCGGATAGTAAAAAGTTTCGCCAAGTATTAACTGAAATAAATGAAGAAGCAACTAGTAATGGTTTTCAAACTCTTGATATTTTAGTTTTAGCTCATGGCGTGATGAGTGAGAAAATGTCGAAAACTCTTCGCACCACCGATGAAGAATGGCGCAGAACATTATCAATTAACTTAGATGCAGTCTTTACCGCAGTTAATCAACTAGCACCAGCAATGTCAGATGCGCGTAAAGGAAGAGTAATTGTTTACTCGGCTTGTCTTGGCAGAATGTCTGGGCCCGGTACACACGGCGGTCTTGCGCCATATCGAATTAGCAAAGCTGGCGTTAATGCTTTTGTTAAAAATCTTTCATATGAAACCGGACTGGGTGCGCGTGGATTTTTAGTGGATGCGATCTGCCCAAATCATTGTCGAACAGATATGGGTGGCCCTGACGCGCCAAGGAGTGCGCAAGAAGGTGCTGATACTGCAATTTGGTTAGCAACTAGAGAGTTTGATCCCGCGAAAGATAAAACTGGATTACTTTGGGAGGATCGTCAAGTAGTTGACTGGTAATTACTCTCGATAGCCAAGCGCTGATGAAATTAAAGTAATTGCTGCAAGTATTGCCAGTGGTATTCCAACTATTAATAGTTTTCCAGTAATCATGTAATAAGAGACGCCTAAAGCAATTAGGTTCGCTAAAACAGCCGGTGCTCTACCAAATGATTTTTTTTGTTTAAATCCACTTGCAGATGCCCAAAGTCCTATGGATGCTAGTAAGCCAAAAATTATTTCAGCCGATAATGCTGCTGGTGCATTAACTTTAGAAATGAGTGGTGCCACTAAAAGATAAATTACCAGGCCTAAAATTATCAAGGATTCAAGGCGTAATAAATAAATAGCTCTTACTCTGCTATTTTCGGTCGCAAATACGCTTCTAAGTTTCACCTTTAAATACTACCAATATCTGATTCGGTGATTACTAGGTCAGAGGGTCTTGGCAAAATTAGAGGAATTGTGTATTAGTGAAGAAACTATTTACACTTTTGAATAAAACCAAGCGGGGTTTTAAGGCAAAAGGTTAGACTGTAGCCATGTCTAAAGTTCTCTCTTCCCTGCCAGTTGGCCAGAAGGTTGGCATTGCATTTAGTGGCGGACTTGATACTTCAGTTGCGGTTGCGTGGATGAAAAGTAAAGGTGCAACACCTTGCACATATACCGCAGATCTTGGTCAATATGATGAAAAAAATATCGAAACTGTTCCAACTCGAGCAAAAGAGTATGGCGCAGAAATTGCTCGTTTAGTTGATTGCAAAAGCGCACTTGTTGAAGAAGGTTTAGCAGCCCTTGCTTGCGGAGCTTTTCATATAACAACTGCCGGAAAAACTTACTTTAATACCACTCCTCTTGGTAGAGCAGTAACTGGAACATTACTTGTTAGAGCAATGCTTGCTGATAATGTTTTAATTTGGGGTGATGGTTCAACCTATAAAGGTAACGACATAGAACGCTTCTATCGTTATGGCTTATTAGCTAATCCAAAACTTAAGATATATAAACCATGGCTTGATAAAGACTTTGTAAATGAGTTAGGTGGGCGCAAAGAGATGTCAAAGTGGCTTACCGATCATAAATTGCCCTACCGTGACTCAACTGAGAAGGCATACAGCACTGATGCAAATATTTTAGGCGCTACCCATGAGGCAAAATCTCTTGAGAACTTAGATTCACATATTGAAATAGTTGAGCCAATTATGGGAGTTAAGTTTTGGGATCAGTCGGTTAAAATTGATAGCGAAGATGTAACTATTGAGTTTATGCAGGGTCGACCAGTTTCTATTAATGCAAAAGCTATTAAAGATCCAGTTGCTTTAATAAAAGAGGCTAATGCGATAGGCGGCCGCCATGGCCTTGGCATGAGTGACCAGATTGAAAATCGAATTATTGAAGCAAAGAGCCGTGGTATTTATGAAGCACCCGGAATGGCGTTGCTATTTATTGCATATGAAAGATTAGTTAGTGCTATTCACAATGAAGACACAATCGCTTCTTATCATGAGCAGGGACGCAAACTAGGAAGATTGTTATATGAAGGCCGTTGGTTTGATCCGCAAGCGCTAATGCTTCGCCAGTCACTAACTAGCTGGGTTGCTTCAACAATTACTGGCTCAGTAACAATTAGATTACGTCGAGGCGATGATTACTCAATAATTAATACCAAGGGTGCAAATCTTTCTTACTCACCGGAGAAGTTATCAATGGAGAAAACTGCAGACGCTGCTTTCGGGCCAGCTGATCGAATTGGGCAACTGACTATGAGAAACCTAGATATTGAAGACACTAGGGCAAAATTAGATTTGTATGCTTCACAAGGTCAACTTTCTTCATCTGAATTCAAACTTATTAAAGAGATTGAGTAATAACTAGTTTAAATCTACGCTCAGTGGCATTTGTAAGGCAAAAATCTATTGGTAGACTAAACCTACATTTTCGGGGTCGGTGTAATTCCGAACCGGCAGTTAAAGTCTGCGACCCGCTGGCATCCAGTTAGCGGTGGATTTGGTGAAATTCCAGAACCGACGGTTAAAGTCCGGATGAGAGAAGATGTATGTAAGTGGCGTGCTTTCATTACGTCATTTCTTTTGCGTACCCCGATTATCTATTGGGGGGATTAAATGGATCAGTCAGCGCTTATGTCGCGCGCCGATGACCTTTCAAAACTTGGCTTGGGCTTTACAGCACCAAACCCAATAGTTGGTTGCATTATTATAGATTCAAATAACAATGTTATTGCCGAAGAATTTCACAACGGTGGAGCACATGCAGAATCTAAAGCAATAAATTCGATAAAAGTAATTCCACCTGGCGCAACTCTATTTACTACTTTAGAACCTTGTAATCATCAAGGTAAAACTGAGCCCTGTTCAGATTTAATAATTAAATCTGGCATTAAGAATGTAATTTATTCCATAACAGATCCTAATTCTGTTGCACAAGGCGGTTCAAAAAAATTACGTGAAGCAGGGCTAAATGTGACTAGTGGAGTTTTAACTGAGAAGGTTGAATTTACTAATAGACATTGGCTACAAAAGATTAAAATAGGGCGCCCGTATTTCACATGGAAAATTGCTATGACATTAGATGGCAAGATTGCAGCATTAGACGGAAGTTCAAAATGGATAACTAGTGCTGAATCAAGGGATGAGGTTTCCAAGTTACGAAGCCAGGCAGATGCAGTTTTAATTGGTACTGGAACCGCTCTAGTTGATAATCCATCTTTAAATTCTCACAATCCTGGTAGCCGACAACCACTTCGCATAGTTATGGGTAAGAGTGAAATTCCTGTCAGTCATAAGTTAAATGATGAGTCTGCCCCTACACATTTTCTTAAAAGTCATGAAACCTCTGATCTAATTAAGCTGCTATCAGATCTTGAAATTAATCAAGTTTTAATTGAATCTGGCCCAAAGTTAGCAACTGCATTACTAAAACTTGGGTTAATTGATGAGATAGTGGCTTACATTGCTCCTTCAATTTTAGGTAGCGGAAGTTCTTTTGTTGGTGATTTAGATATTTCTTCATTAAGTGAGCGAATGGACTATCAGATTCACAGTTTTACTCAAATAGGAAATGATTTGCGCGTTACGTTGATTGGTAGAAAATAATGTTTACAGGAATCATTCAAGAAGTTGGAAAAGTTAAAGAAATAACTAGATTTACGGATTTTGCACAAATTGAGATTGCTTGTGGCCAAGTACTAAGTAAGCTAAATATTGGAGATTCAATTGCAGTAAATGGCGTATGTCTTACTGCAACTAAAATAAACACTGTTAGTTTTGAAGCAGATGTGATGATTAAAACCCTGGAATTAACCTCACTTGGTAAGTTAAGTAATAGCGATTTAGTGAACCTAGAATTAGCCATGTTGGCTTCAGATAGATTTGGAGGGCACTTCGTACAAGGCCATGTAGATGCGGTGGCTGTTGTAACTAAAACTCTTGTTACTAAGGATTGGACTCAAATCCAAATAAAAGTTTCACCAGACCTCCTTAAATACATTGTTGCCCAAGGGTCGATATGCCTAGACGGAGTATCGCTAACAGTAGGAGAAGTAGCCCAAGATTTAATTTCAGTCTGGCTAATACCTAAAACTCTTGAAAAAACTAATTTTGCAGATAAGAAAATTGGTGATGTACTAAATGTTGAGGTTGATCTACTAGCTAAGCATGTTGAACGATTAATGCAGAGTAAGAGTAGAGATGTCTAAAGATTTAACACAAATATTAGCTGATTATCGTGAAGGTAAAATGGTAATTGTCACAGATCATGAAGGCAGAGAAAATGAGGCTGATTTAGTAATGGCAGCTGAATTTGCTGACCAGGAGAAAATTGCATTCATGATTCGCTATACATCAGGGGTTATTTGTGTAGCACTTACGGAAGATAGGGCGCGAGAATTACAACTTCCGCAAATGGTTGCAAATAATCAAGATAAGAAATCCACTGCTTTTACAGTATCTGTGGACTATAAAGTGGGACTAACGACTGGAATTAGTGCTAGTGAACGAGCAAGCACAATTGTTTCCTTGGCTTCACCAACAACTAAGAGTATTGATTTGATTAGACCTGGCCACATATTTCCATTAGTTGCCCATAAGAACTTACTGAAATCAAGACTTGGCCATACTGAGGCAGCTGTTGTGCTCTCTATGCTTACAGGGCATCAGCTAGTCGGAGTAATTGCCGAACTTGTCAATGATGATGGCACGATGATGAAGGGCGCTGAATTAAAAGCATTTAGTGAGAATCACGGAATACCAATAGTTAGCATCTCAGATTTAGTTAATGTTCCGCTACCGAAAATTACAAATACTGAAAGTAAAAAATTAACTTTTGAGTGGAGTCAATTGCCGCTTTCAAATGGAGAATGGAAAATCACAAGTTCACATGGTTCTATGGGTCACACCCATGCTATTTTATCTTTTGGTGAAATAACTAAGCAGAAGTTACTGGTAAGAATTCATTCAGAATGTTTAACTGGAGATGTATTTGCTTCAAAGCGCTGTGATTGTGGTGAGCAACTAAAACTTTCAATGGCAGAAATCGAAAAAGCTGGAAGTGGATTGGTAATTTATTTACGCGGTCATGAAGGTAGGGGTATTGGACTAGCAGAAAAAATTCGTGCCTATAAACTCCAAGATTCTGGCGTAGATACCGTGGAAGCTAATGTCATGTTGGGGCATGAACCAGATATGCGAAATTGGGAAGATGCGGTTGAGATACTAAAAAATTTAGGTATAGAAAGTGTTGAGTTACTAACTAATAATCCAGATAAGGTTTCAGCTCTGGCAAATAATGAGATAAGTGTTAAACAAACTCCAATCAGAGGTAGTGTTAATCCTTTGAATAAGAAGTATCTGCAAACAAAAAAGAATATGTTTCATCACACGCTAGGAGAGATTTAATGGCTGGTAAGTCACCTAAACAAAAACCACTAGATGCGTCTAAGTTAAAAGTTGCAGTAGTTAGCGCTAGTTGGCATCCTGAAATTTGCAGCGCTCTAATTGATGGAGCAAAAAGAGCTTTGGTGGCAAATAAAGTTAAAAAGGTTACTTATCATGAGGTTTCAGGTTCGTTCGAATTACCACTTGCGGCACAAAAACTATTTGATTCCGGAGTTGATGTTGTTGTTGTGCTCGGTCTGGTATTAAAAGGGGATACGCCACATTTTGATTACATTTGCGAGGGTGTCACAAATGGCATCATGCAAGTTTCACTATCGCGAGGTAAACCGATTGGCTTTGGAGTTTTGATGTGTAATACCCTAAAACAAGCTAGAGATCGTGCTGGATTTACTGATAGTAAAGAGGATAAAGGTTTCGATGCTGCAATTGCAGCAATTAACTCAGCGCTTAATTATTAGTTTCTTGAAGCTCATCAGGGGTTCCATGTACACCCTTAATATCTGAGCCTAGTTTATAACCAATACCATCTCTACTTAATGGACGATTAGCCTTATTCCAATCAGGTGGCACAATACCTAATACACCCTTTTGAAAATCATCAAATGCTTTTAACACTTCTGCTTTTGTATTCATAACAAATGGACCCATCCAAGCCACTGGTTCTTTAATTGGTAATCCGCCCAAAATTAATACATCCATGCTTGGTGCACGAGACTCTTGGTTTAGATCTGCTGAAATAACAATTAGATCACCATCGCGGTAGGTAACTAGTTGGCCAGTTTTAATTGGATGTTTCTCATCTCCAACAGTTCCAAAGCCATTTAACACATAAGCAAGTGCGTTATATGCAGGATTCCATGGCAAGCGCAATTGAGAACCTGGTTGCAGTGTTGCATGAACTAATGTGATTGGGCTTTGAGTAGTTCCAGGACCATTAAATCCTGCAACCTCACCGGCTATAACTCTAAGAAGAGCGCCACCATCACCTGAAGATAAAAGTGCAACATCTGAAGCATGCAAATTTTGATAGGCGGGCGGTGACCATTTTTTCGCAGCAGGTAGATTTACCCAAAGCTGAAAACCATGAAATAAACCACCACTAACAACTAAATGTTCTGGTGGAGTTTCAATATGTAATATGCCTGCACCAGCTGTCATCCATTGTGTGTCACCATCAGAAATAGTTCCACCACCACCATGGTTGTCATAATGATCAAAGATGCCATCGATTATGTAAGTTACAGTTTCAAATCCACGATGTGGGTGCCAAGAAGTTCCTTTTGGTTCACCTGGTGCGTACTCAACCTCACCCATTTGATCTAAGTGAATAAATGGATCTAAATCTGCTAAATCAACACCAGCAAATGCTCGCCTTACTGGAAATCCTTCACCCTCATGACCTTGAGGTGCGGTGGTAATACTTTTGACCCGGCGTGGACGCAAATTAGCATCAGCAACAACCCGTGGCAGAACAGTGATATCGCGAACGGTTATTGCTGGCACATTATCTCCATTATTTTTTGAGTTGATTAACTATATAACATCTATTAGTACTTATTTATTCCTATAAAGCTTTTAATGCACTAACTACTTTTGTTAGTGAATCTTTTGCATCACCAAATAAAAGTGTGGTTTTTGTCTCATATAAAAGTTCATTTTCAATACCAGCAAAGCCTGGTCGCATTGAACGCTTTAAGAAGATTACATTTCCAGCTAGCGCAACATCTAAAATCGGCATTCCATAAATCGGGCATCCAGGAGTAGTTTTTGCTGCAGGATTAACTACATCATTTGCGCCAACAACTAAGACCACATCTGTTTGCGGAAAGGTTGGATTAATCTCTTCCATCTCAACTAATTGTTCATATGGAACATTTGCTTCGGCAAGTAAAACATTCATATGCCCTGGCATACGACCTGCAACTGGGTGAATTCCATAAGCAACTTCAACACCTTTTGATGCTAATAAATCTGCTAACTCTCTTACCGTTTGCTGTGCTTGAGCAACTGCTAATCCAAAACCGGGCACAATTACAACACGTTGGGCGTAATTAAGAAGTATTGCTACATCATCAGGTGAGCCAGATTTAATTGGGCGAGCTTCCGTTTCACCAACACTAGCTTGAGCTTTAGCGGTAAAGGCGCCAAATAAAGTTCCAAATAAAGATCTACCCATGGCATCTGCCATTAATCTGGTAAGAATTGTGCCTGAGGCACCAACTAATGTTCCAGCAACAATCAACAATGTAGTTTGTAGAACATAACCAGAGGCGGCAACTGTTAAACCAGTAAATGCATTAAGTAGTGAGATAACAATAGGAACATCTGCTCCACCTACAGGTAATACAAAGAGAACACCAAATAATAATGAAAGTAAGCCATTTACTAATAGTGGAGTAGTGCCACCGGCTGAGATAACCCAACCACCACTTACCAATACGCCAATTAAGGTTAGCGCGATTATTTGTCGGCCCAGTGGAAATATAACTGGCCGTGTTGTCATTATTTCTTGTAATTTTAAGAAGGTAACAATTGAGCCAGAAAAAGATACACATCCCACAATTACGGTAAATACTGTTGCTATAACAACTGCTGTAGATGCTGTATCTCCAAGTTTTAAGTACTCAACAATTGCTACTAAAGCAGCTGCTCCACCACCAACACCATTAAAGAGTGCTACTAGTTGTGGCATCTGAGTCATCTGCACCTTACGCGCAGCTGGAACGCCGACTAAGGTACCAAAAGCAATTGCAGCCAAAATTAAGGTTTGATTATTTAATGCTTTACCTTCATTGGCGTAAAAGAAAACAATTACTGTTGCAACAGTTGCGCCAACTGCGCCAATTAGATTTCCCCTGCGCGCTGATTTTGGTGAGGACAAACCTTTTAAAGCTAAAATGAAACAGATACCAGCTGCTAGGCCAATTAAGTCATAGAGGTTACGGCTCATTTGCCTTCACCTGAATCTTTCTTAGACTTTGGCTTTCCTTTAAACATTTGCAGCATTCGATCAGTTACAACAAAGCCGCCCACCATGTTAATTGTTGCCAGAATAACGGCTGCCAGGGCTAGTCCTAATTCAAGATTTGTCTTTGCGTGATCTGCCACCACAATCGCGCCAACTAAAATAACTCCATGAATTGCATTAGCACCACTCATAAGTGGGGTATGCAAGGTTGTTGATACCTTTGAAACTACTTCAAATCCAACGAAGACAGATAATAAAAAGATTGCAAGTAATGCAATTTCATTGCTCATTAATTCAGAGGCCATTACTTACCCTTCTCTCTTTTTAATCCGTTATGCGTCAGAGTTGCAGAATCAATAATCTCATCTGAAAAATCAGGTTCAATTACACCAGTTGGTTTACCGTCCACTGATTTAGTCATAAGCAGAAGAAGGTTTACTACATTTCGTGAAAACAACATTGAAGCATGAAATGCTAGTTGGCTTGGCACATCTTTTGCGCCCCAGATCCTTACCCCAGCACTGGTAGTAATAATTTCACCAGCAACTGAGCCTTCCACGTTTCCACCACTTTCGGCAGCTAAATCAACTACAACTGAACCAGGAGCCATATGAGAAATCATCGCAGCTGTTACTAATCGTGGCGCAGTTCGCCCTGGTACAGCTGCAGTTGTAATTAAAACATCAGCTGCTGAAATATAAGGAGTAAGTAATTCCCTTTGTTTATTAGCACGCTCTTCAGTCATTTCTCTGGCGTAACCACCAGCACCTTCTAATGCTTCAAGTTCTAAAGTAATAAATTTTGCACCCATTGATTTAACCTCATCAGCTGAGGCTGGTCTAACATCATAGGCTGATACAACTGCGCCTAATCTTTTAGCCGTAGCAATTGCTTGTAGTCCTGCAACTCCTGCTCCTAATACAACTACTTTTGCTGGAGTAATGGTGCCAGCTGCAGTCATAAGTAGTGGGAAAAACTTTGGTGATAACTCAGCGGCAACTAAAGATGCTTTATAGCCAGCACATAATGCTTGTGAGGTAAGGGCATCCATTGATTGCGCTCTAGAAATTCTTGGCACCATCTCAAGTGAAATCGCAGTAACCCCGGCAGAAATGGCAGCCTCAATTGAATCAGCAGAGCCTGTTGGGGATAAAAAAGAGATTGTAATTGCACCTTTTTTTAGTGCTTTCATCTGCGCAGGATTTAAAGGCTGAACAGATAGAACTACATCAGCATCTGCTATTACATCAGTTGATTTAACCTGAGCACCAGCATCACTAAATTGTTTATCTGAATATTGCGCAGCAACTCCTGCGCCAGATTCAATAACAACTTCAAGACCTGCTTTTGTGAGTTTGGAAATAATGTCAGGGACTAACGCCACACGTTTTTCACCTGATTTAATTTCTCTTGGAACGGCAATACGCATTCGCTAACTTTACCTAACCTTCACCCTATTTATTACCTTTTAAATCACCTCTAGTTAGATGGTATAGCAGGGCTTGAATAGTTGTTCGGCGGTGAAATGCCTGACGCCAAACTACGGATTTTGGCCCATCTATTACATCAGCAGCTACCTCTTCACCACGATGTGCTGGTAGGCAGTGCATAAAGATTGAATCTTTTGTGGTCAATCTCATTAAATCATTTGTGACTGCAAAGGATGAAAGAGCGGAAGTTTTTTCAGCCCGATCTGCCTCTGAATCTCCCATAGACATCCAAACATCGGTATAGATAACACTGGCATCTTGTGCAGCAACTTTTGGATCAGTTATGACTTCAATTTTGCCACCAGATTTTTTGGCAATTTTATTTGCTTGATCAACAACTGAAGATTTTGGCGCCCATTTGCCAGCCGGAGTTGCTACCACGATATGTGCTCCCATTGTGGCACCCATAATTAACCAAGCATTTGCAACATTATTACCATCTCCAATATAAACAAACTTACGTTTTTTTATATCTTTACCAAAGTTTTCCCTAATTGTTAACCAATCGGCAAGTAATTGAGTTGGATGATCATCATCTGTAAGTGCGTTAATTACTGGGATAGTGGCGTATTTACCTAACTCATCAACATCTGATTGCGCAAAAGTTCTTACAATTAAAGCGCTACAAAATCCTGAAATAATTTTTGCAGTATCGGAGATGGTTTCACCTCTACCAATTTGTAGATCATCTCCTCTTAAGAAGATTGGTGATCCACCAAGATGTGCTACGGCAGTTTCTGAGGCCAATCTGGTTCGAGTTGATGACTTGGTCATATAAATAGCAACTGTTTTTCTAGCTAATGTTTTTTTAGCCCAAAGCGGTTTATCGGCAAACTTGCTGGCAGTTCCTAGCAGCAACTCAATATCTGATGCAGAAAGATCTGAGGTGCGTAGAAGGTCCTTCAGCGGCTGACTCATTGGTAAATGGTAGGCGATAAAATCTGATTAAGATTTACCCATGGGTTTCCTAGATGATTTACGCGGTAAATCAAGCAAAGGTGGAGTTCTTGAGAAGGAATCACTCGCAAGCACCGAAGATGGTGATCATGAGCGATTCTCACATTATGTAGATAAGAACAAGATCACTGAATCTGCTGTTACTGGTAAATCAGTTCGTGCTTTGTGTGGAAAGAAATGGATTCCAAACCGTGATCCGCAGAAGTTTCCAATCTGTCCAACATGTAAAGAAATTTTTGCGCGCTTAAAGTAAATTCTCAGATAAAACCGATACCCTAAAATTCATGGGATCGCGTAAATTATTAATAATTACTACTGCGCTCACTTTTCTGCTCTCAACTCTTTCACCAGCAAATGCTAATAATCCACCAAGAAAAATACTCTCCGGCTGGCTACCTGATTATTCTTTAGCAAGGAATCTGCCAACTGTTGAGGGTAATTTAGATTTAATTAGAGACATCTCACCATTTTGGTATGGCTTAACTGGTGAGAGTTCTATAAAAGATAAGTATGCCCTGGGTAAGTACACCACACCAAAAGAGCAGGTAATCGCCAGATTAAAAGCAAATGGAGTATTACTACTACCAACCATTACTGATGATAATAAAAAGTTCGTTTTAGCAAATCTTCTAGCAAACCCAACTTCAAGAAGTAATATTGTGCAAACAATTAAGTCATTAGTTCTTAAATATAACTATGATGGTATTGATTTAGATTTTGAAACTTTTTATACCCAAGATGGCAGATCAAGTTGGGCAGCACTGAAACCAAATTGGATCGCATTTATTAAAGAGCTTTCAACTGCTCTACATGATCAAGGAAAACTTTTATCAGTTACTACACCACCAGATTTTGCACCTGAAACTAAACGTGCTGGAAATTGGATTTATTCATGGGCAGAAATAGGACCATTAATTGATCGACTCCGAATAATGGCTTATGACTTCTCAACTACATCACCAGGTCCAATTGGGCCGCTGCCATGGACAGAAGATGGCGTTAAGTATGCGATCAATCAAATGCCAGCATCAAAGGTATTTTTAGGAATTCCAGGTTATGGCAGAGACTGGATAACTAAAGTTGAAGGTGTTTGTCCAAAAGATTTCACATCATCAGTTGTAGTTGGCGCTAAAGCTGCAGTTGTAATGAGGGAAGCACCAAATCTTGCTGCAAGTAATAATGCTTTACCTACTTATAACACCACAAATGCTGAATCAACTTTTACTTATAAGAAAACCTATGTAGATCCAACTAACTCAGCTAGTTTCTGCACAGCTTCTCGAACTGTTTGGTATCCAGATGAGCGAAGCTACGCTGCTAGAACTAATTTAGTTGGAAAATACCGCCTAGGCGGAATAGCGGTTTGGACCTTTGGGATGGAAAATACTGCAGCAATTACTGCTATTAGAGATATCGCAAAATCTATTGCACCCGATCAAGTGATTGGAACACTTTCTACAGATCTTGAAGAGATTGGTTATGGCTCAACTTTTAACCTAACTGGCACTTTTAAGCTGCCAGATAAAACCCCAGTACCAGCTCTTAATGTCAGATTTGAGATAAAAAATAGTAGTGATAATAATTGGCGCACATTATCTGCAGGTGTCACTGACTTAGCCGGAGTGATTGCATTTCCAATCATCCTTGGCCAAAAAAGTCAGATCAGATTAGTTTCAGAAGGTAGTTGGGAGCGGACTGAAGGAAAAACTATTGAAAAAGTGATCTCAGTTGTGCCAAATGTTTCCTTATCCCTACCAGCCTCAATCAAAGTCGCCACAAGCTATACCGTTTTTGGCCAAGTCCTGCCTAAGGTTGCTGGTATCAAATTAGTCGTTAAGCAAAATATGAAACCACTTGGTGAATTTATTACCGATGCTAGTGGCGGCTTCTCCTTTGAGATCAAGGCGGCAACCACCGGGCTTGCTACATATCAAGTAGTAATCTCAGCGGGTGAAAAAAATACTGCCGCAATTAGTGATGAGATAACCATTTTAGTTAGATAATTCACCCATGAGCTCCCAGACCCAATTGGATGAAAAGTTAGATTTAAGTAAGTTTTTTGACAATCTTTGGGTAGCCATTGTTTGGGATGATCCAGTTAATTTAATGAATTATGTGACTTATGTTTTTATTAAATTATTTAACTTTTCAAAAGAGAAAGCCCATAAATTAATGATGCAGGTCCACACTGAAGGAAAAGCAGTCGTTGCATCAGGCACTAGAGAAGAGATGGAACGGGCAGTTCAACAACTACATGAGCATGGGCTCTGGGCAACATTACAAAGAGATGATCATGGGCGAGTTTAAGGGATCCTTGCAGGAAGGTGATTTATCAGTTGCACTTAGCAATGATGAGCTACATATATTAATTAATCTTGTTGAACAATTACTTGAATTATTGGGAGAACGTAATTTCACTCACCATTACCAATCTGATGATCCATTTGCGCAATTAATGGCTGCATCTATTGGAAATCTTGAATCTAGAATTGAACAACCAGAGGATCCTGTTCTTCGCAGATTATTACCAGACGCTTATGCAGATCCAGAAAGTGCTGCTGAGTTTCGCAAATACACAGAGAGTTCACTTAGGCTAGTAAAACAAACTCATCTAATGTATTTACGGAAGCAGCTGGTTTTTCCAGTAGATCATGAGTTACCTAAGGCAGATATTGCAGTAACTGATCCAACTCAGTGGTTAATTGCAATTAATGATCTGCGCCTTGCCCTTGCGGTTAGGTTAGATATAAAAACAGATAGTTTTGCTGAGTATGAAAAGATGAAAGATAGTGACCGACAAAAACCACTTTTTGCGGTCTATTTCTGGTTAGGTTCAATTCAAGAGAGCTTAATAAGCCACTTATAAAGTAAATCTAAGGCATAAAAAAGCGGGGCCATTATCTGTCCCCGCTTTCTAATTAAATCAGAAGATTAGTGATCTTCCTTCATGCCTTCTGCTACGGATTTCATCCTTGCAATCTTTAGGATCGTTAGACCAAATACGCACTTCGCCAATACGTCGGCAATTGTGTAACCGATCTGGCGATTAACAAATGCGCCCGGATCTGTTGCTGATTGACCAAGAATTGGTAGTAGGTATGAAATTGGGTAAACGCCCCATGTTGCGATCAAAAGCAAGCGCAAGCGACCAATGGTTGCTGCAACTCCTGCTGGTTGACGATCTAGAGACTTTGAAAGCTCAACGAACAATACGTAAAGAATGTATAGGAAAGGTATTGTTGAAAGAACACCCCATAGAACCTTGGTGTTGTTATCTGTTGAAATCTCACCTGGGTAACCAAGTGCGATCATTGCAGCAGATGCTGGTACTAGGCGGTTGATTAATGAAGAAGCCGCTGCCTTAGCAAGAGATAATACTGCTACTACCTCAACTAGAAGAAGAGGTACGGTAAGGATCCAGTCAACATAACGGTAACCCTCGTTAAAGTCACCTGCTCCTGTTCCAACTTTTACTGCGCCATCAACATATGAATCTTCAAATGAGTTGAAAATTCTAAAGTAGTGATACGCCGCAATGAATGTAACCATTGATGACATAACTAGGGCAGTGCGGTATTTAGGAAGTACACGTGATTGTGAAACTAATGTGTAGATCGTGGTCGCAAGCATGCATACAAGTCCGAATGAAAGGACGTTGTATACGATTCCGAATTGATCTGCAGATAGCATTATTGAATTCATCTAAATAAGCCTCCATAGGCATTTAGTTTGCTCACACCCTTTTGGATATAAGCCAGCAATTCTTCGTAGCTCCATATGAAAGCGACGATTAATTGCCTGGGTAAATGGTCGCTGTTACTGGCCAGTGGAGCAAGCCAATTCCACTCAATTTCACCCTAATTTTTAAGTAATTTTTATGTTAAACCGGTGTAAATCGGACATTTATAGGAGATATCAATGCTTTATAGATATTTCTGCAGGGCATTTACACTTACACAAATGACGCAAAACATGATGAATACAAATAATGCCCCAATTGGAATATTTGATTCAGGCGTTGGCGGTTTAACAGTAGCCCGGGCGATAATTGATCAACTTCCTGGTGAATCAATTCTTTATATTGGCGATACCGCACGCGGTCCGTATGGACCAAAATCTTTAGCGCAGGTTAGAAGCTACGCACTTGAGATTATGGATGAATTAGTTAAGGCCGGCGTTAAAGCAATTGTAATTGCTTGCAATACTGCAAGTGCGGCCATGCTTAGAGATGCCAGAGAGCGATATGGGATCCCAGTTATTGAAGTTATTCAGCCAGCAGTTAGACGGGCAGTATCGGCAACTCGTTCTGGCAAAGTTGGAGTAATCGGCACCGTTGCAACTATCGAATCTAAAGCCTACTTAGATGCATTTGCAGCTGCCCCACAATTACAAATTACCGCCAAAGCTTGTCCATTATTTGTTGAGTTTGTTGAGTCAGGCAAAACTAGTGGAGATGAAATAACCAAGATTGCCCAGGATTATTTAAAGAGTATGCAGGAGGCAGATATCGATACCTTAGTTTTGGGTTGTACTCATTACCCATTACTAACTGGAGTAATCTCATACGTTATGGGAAATGATGTGACGCTAGTTTCTAGTGCGGAGGAAACAGCTAAAGACCTTTATCGAACCCTAGTTGAAAATAATCTATTAAATTCTGGCGCAGCTAAAGTCTCACACCGCTTTGTTGCCACAGCAGATACCGATAGATTCACCACCTTAGCTAAAAGATTTTTAGGTCCTGAGGTAGTTTCAGTCACAAGTAAAATTTAACAATACAAAGGGGTGTTATGAGTAGGGTTGATGGCAGATCTAATGATCAACTGCGAGTGATTAAATTTACTCGTAATTGGCTTAATAATGCTGAAGGATCAGTACTAGTTGAGTTTGGTAATACCAGAGTGCTTTGTGTCGCCTCCTTCACGCCAGGAGTTCCTAGATGGTTAGTTGGTAAGGGTGAAGGCTGGGTAACAAGTGAATATGCAATGTTGCCAAGAGCTACCCATACGCGATCAGACCGAGAAAGTGTTAAAGGAAAATTAGGTGGGCGAACACAGGAGATATCAAGATTAGTTGGTAGATCACTTCGTGGCGTAGTTGATATGAAAGCATTAGGTGAGAACACAATTGTGCTTGATTGTGATGTTTTACAAGCAGATGGGGGAACTCGAACAGCTGCAATAACTGGTGCCTACGTTGCCTTAGTAGATGCAATCTCTTGGGCAAAAGAAAAAGGACATATTTCAGATAGTGCTAAACCGCTTACAAGTTCAGTAGCTGCGGTATCAGTTGGAATAGTTAATGGTGAGCCCATTCTTGATCTTTGTTATGAAGAAGATGTGAACGCTCAAACAGATATGAATATCGTTTGCACGGGAGATGGTAATTTTATTGAGGTGCAAGGAACTGCTGAAGGTGAACCTTTTGATCGCACTCTTCTAAATCAATTATTAGATTTAGGCGCGGCTGGGTGTAAGCAGCTTACAAAACTTCAAGCAGATGCGTTAGCAAAGTAATTACTTTTGTTCACTAGTATTTAAAATGCGTAAACTAGTTCTTGCTACAAAAAACCTTGGCAAAATAGCAGAGTTTGAAAGATTACTTTCAGAGTTCACACCCGATATTAAAGTTTTAGGGTTATCTGATTTTCCAGATATGCCAGAGGTGGTCGAGAGTGGAAAAACATTAAATGAGAACGCCAGGCTTAAAGCAAAGGCAATCTGTGAATTTACTAAATTACCAGCACTAGCTGATGACAGTGGTTTATTTATTGATGCACTAGCCGGGCAGCCGGGGATTTATTCAGCCCGGTGGGCAGGATTTGAAGGAGTTGATGCAAAAATGAGAGATCTGGCAAATATAAATAAAGCACTAGAAGAATTAAAAGATGTACCTAAAGGATCGCGAGGTGCACAATTTAGATCAGTTGTGGCATTTTGTCGGCAAAATTTAGATTCATCTTTTCTAGAAAAAGATGAGCTAGGGGTTTTAGCTGGTCAAATTCTTACCCAACCAATTGGTAGCGCAGGGTTTGGCTATGACCCGATATTCTTACCAGATCAATTTGATCAATCATTGGCGCAACTACCTCCAAGGGTGAAGGATGAGGTTAGCCATCGTGGCATTGCGCTACGGGCGATTGCACCATTTTTACGAGATCACCTCTGATTTGTTCAACTAAAAATAAGCGTTGATGTTGTATCCTTAATTCATCCTCCCCTGGAGAATTATTAAACCATCAAATAATCAGAGCAACGATTTTAAGGAGTTATAAGTGGCCGCAAAGAAAAAAGCAGCAAAGCGATCAACTGCTAAGCGAAGTTCAGCAAAGCGTTCTGTTAAGAAAACTGCCAAGCGTTCTGTTAAGAAGAGTACCAAGCGCAGTTCAGTAAAGCGTGCTGTTAAGAAGAGTGCAAAGCGTTCTAAAAAAGCATCAGTTCGCTACTCAATACCTGCAGTACCAGTAAGTGGTTCATCAAGGTCTTCTGTTTCCACAATTTCAACAACACCAAGACCTGCATCAGGTAGTGGCTATTCAACAAAATCTAGTAGCAAGAGTAGTGATAGCGGTTCTTCTAAAGGAATTGTTGCCGCAGTCGTAGTTGGAATTTTAGTTTTAGCAGTTGTAGTTATCTCACAGAACTCATCTAATGAGGCAACAACTGTTACGCCAACACCTGCTGCTTCTGAAAGTGAAGCACCTACTACTGCCCCTAGTGCAGAGCCAACTGGTGCACCAATTGGTAATTACGAAGCACCAGTAGGAATTGTTTCTTTATATAACGCAGAAGGTGCAACTGTAAATTGGAAAGCCCCTGCTGCTTCTGAAGGAATTACTGGTTACAACGTTTCACTTCGCGCCAATGGTGCAGGTGAGTGGAAGCTAGTTGCAACTGTTCCAGCAACACAATTTAAGCAACAAATCACTAAGGGTGGGGATGAGGGCTGGGCACAAGTTCAGGTCTCAACTGTTTACTCAGATGGTGAAGTAGTCGATGGAAAAATTCATGGACTACCAGGTAGCTGGTCTTAAAAGTAAATAAGTAATTTAATCAGCCCCCAAGAAATTGGGGGCTGATTTATTTGTATGAATGTCTATTGTTTAACTAAAACACTTAAAACTAAATCAACATAAACATCTGATCCCATAGGGCTTAGGTGCACCCCATCTGGTGCAAATAATTCAGGTCTATCTTTAGAAATTCGATCCCAATCAACTAATTTAACATTTGTATAATTAGATGCCACCTTAGAAATAATTGCATTATTTAAATCACGCCATGGCCTTGGAACTGCAGTATTAACAACAATTATTTGAGGTTGGTTTTTAATCACTTCAAATATTTCCACCACAGTTTGTTCAAATAACGCATTATTATTTCCAAGGTTAAAAATTACTGGGGAGGATGGCACAGAGCTTTGATCTACCCGCATAACTGCTAGTAGCTCTGGGGCTTGCCGGCCAACTCTGGCGTTAACTAAAGAGATATGTTCTTTGTTCTCTAATTTGCTGCGGATTCCTAAAATTACGCTGTCCCCAGTTACCCATAACCCAGTAGTGCTACCTAGATCAACTGGTGATTCCTCTTGATCAGTTAATTCCTCATTAACTACCTGGGAAATTTGATTAGATTTATTAATTGCGCTAACTGAAATTGATGTTGTAACTGCTAATACTGCAATTATTGATACTAGGACTGAAATCTGTTGGCGAACTCTTTCTTTTGATGAGCGATACTTCATTCCTCTAAACCAGGTTTGCACCTGACCTTGTCGGAAAGGAATCTCAACCCAACGTAGTGAGATATCAGCTAAGGCTAAAACTAATAAAACTCGTGCTAAGTAGAGCGCCCATGTCTCACCAGATAAATCAACGGAAGGTCTTGTTACCTGAAAAATTACCCAGTGCCAGATATAGATTCCATAACTTCGCTGGCCTATCCATCGAAAGGGCGGGGTACTAATTATTGGAGCAAATCTAGATGCAGGGTGGACTAGTGAAATTATGACTAAGCAACCAAATATTGCAGCTAATGGGAAAGCGATTTGATAAAGACTGGCATTTGATTCATCAATAAATAAAAATGTTGAGATTAATCCAAGTAGGCCTACTACTCCAATTCCATCGATTACATCTTGCGCACGCTTTGTAATATTTGCAGAAAGATTTTGAGGAATCCAAGAAACTGCTAAAGCAGAACCAAGAAATAAACCAAGTGAGTGAGTATCTGTTCCAAAGTAAATATGGCTAACTTTAGCGGAGTTAGCTTGATCTAACTGAAGAGAGACTAAAAATAATATAGTGCCTGAAATAATTGCGATAATTAAAGCAATGCGAGCGACATTTTTTTTACCAAAGTACTTTAAAACTGTTAACAAAATAATCGGCCAAATAAGATAAAACTGTAGTTCAACCGCTAGTGACCAGGTGTGCTGCAGCAGAGGTGCTCTGCCAATTGTTTCAAAGTAATCTTGATTACGAGCAACTAATGCCCAATTAATTGTGCCAGATAAAGCATAAGGAAGATCAGATAAAAATCTTTTTATAGCCTCCGGCGCCCAAACTCCGATAAAAATAATCGTAGAGATAACCATAAACAAAAAACCAGGGTAAATCCTGCGAATACGTGCGGCGTAGAAAGCACGTAAATCAAGTGCACTTGATTGATTAATCGAGTCAAGAATTAATCTAGTTATTACATATCCAGATATTACAAAAAATAAGTCAACACCTAAGAAGCCACCTGGAATCCAGGAGATACCTAAGTGGTAGAGCACAACTGCAGTTACCGCAATTGCTCGCAAACCATCAATTGATGAAATATGACGGGTACTCTTTTTAATATCAGTATTTTTTGTGCTCATCATATATTTCAGCTAGTCAGAAAGTTTTAGCTTTACTAACTCAAACTTAACTTAGTTACTTCTTCTTTTTCTTACTTACAGGCTTCTTACTTGTAGATTTTTTGCTATTAGCAGCCTTCTGTTTTCTTGCTGCAGCTGCAGCTGCTCTCTTGCCCGCACCTACTACAAAAGTTTTTGCCACTGGCTTATTTTCAGCATCTAAGTTGGCATTAATATCCATTTGAAGTTGAGATAGTCGATCAAATGCATATTTTAGTTTCTGCCTTGATTCTTGAATAGCATTTTCAGCAGCATTCAGGGATGAATTTTGAGCACGGTGCAGCCGCTCAGCCTCAGAGATTGCAGAAGATAACCATGAACGGTAGTCAAGAATGCTTCTACCAGCGTTTTCAACTAATTTTTGTGCATCTCGCTTAGCAGCAGATGTAATTTGAGCAGCATTTCTTGCTGATTCATTAAGAATTGAATCTGCTTCACCTTCAGCTGTTGAGATTAAATCAGCAGCATCATCCTCAGCAGCTGAAATGTATTTACGCCCACGTGACTCAGCAGATGTAAGAATACTTTTAGCTTTAGATTCAGCAGCTTCTAATTTTTCTTTGCTGTTTCTATTTGTTTCATTAACAAGACGTTGCACTGCTGTATTAGCTTTTGCTTCGCGGGCTTGAGCAGACTTAATCATTGCCATGGCAGTTTCAGTTGCCAATATTTCAAACTCTTCGCGGCTTAAGCCGGTAATGTCACGACGAGATCTAAGGTCGTTTAGTTGACTTTCTAATTCGCGAATTCTCTCTAATGCATTTTGTGTTGGTGCAGGTTTACTTTCATCTTCACCTTTAAAACCTACCCACGATAGAAAGTTTTTATCTGCCATACCCGTAGCCTTCCGTAGGTTTAAAGTAAAAACAACTGGTGCGGGAGGTGGGACTTGAACCCACACGCCGAAGCACAGGTTCCTAAGACCTGCGTGTCTGCCATTTCACCACTCCCGCATTTACTGACTTGAGTGAGGGGCAAAGATTACGGTGTATATGGCCGCCTCACCAAAACTAACGACCTTTAGCAAGGTCTAACGGGTAACCTTGCTCAAATGAGTGCAGAATCAGTGCAAAGTAAGGTCGCTGCGGTGATCCTTAAGGCGCTGGATATAGCCAAAAGTGAAGGCCAACTTCCTTGCGATGTGCCATCACAATTAATTTTAGATCGCCCAAAAAATCGTGACCATGGTGATTATGCAACTTCAATTGCATTAGCTCTTGCTAAAGAAGCAAATATGCAACCTGGGGTGATAGCTAAGGTGATTGTTAAAACTCTAACTGATAACAAACTATTAACAACTGCAGGCATTAGTAAGGTTGATATTGCTGGACCTGGATTTATTAATATCACTTTAGAAAGTGCCAGCCAAGGTGTAGTTGTTACTGAAATTCTTGCTGGTGGTAAAAAATTTGGAACTTCAAATACGCTAGTTGGTAAGAAAATAAATCTTGAGTTTGTTAGCGCAAATCCAACTGGGCCGCTTCATTTAGGACATACCAGGTGGGCAGCGGTCGGAGATTCATTAGGTAGAGTATTAGCAGCAGCCGGTGCGCAGGTAAGCCGTGAGTTTTATGTTAATGATCGTGGAAATCAGATGGATTTATTTGGCGCATCCCTTCGCGCGGCCGCACTTGGTAAGGCTCGCCCTGAAGATGGCTATCACGGTGAGTATATTGAAGATTTAGCAAAAGAAATTGTAAAAAGTAATCCACAAATTACCCAGTTAGCCGAGAGTGAATCAATATCAGCATTTACACAAGCTGGCTATAAATTACAGTTAGAGCAGCAACGCAAAGTGTTGGATAACTTTGGTACACACTTTGATACTTGGTTTTCTGAGCGCAGTCTTTATGAGGATAATTTTTTTAATCATTCATTAGATAAATTAAAAAAAGAAGGCCATGTTTTTGAGCAAGAGGGTGCTATCTGGCTTCGCACCACAGATTTTGGTGACGACAAAGATCGAGTAATGATTAAATCTGATGGAACCTTTGCATACTTTGCATCTGACTCTGCATATTATGTTAGCAAGCGAGAACGCGGATTTAATTTGTGTATTTATATGTTAGGTGCTGATCATCATGGTTATTTAGGCAGAATAAAAGCTCTTGCAGCTTGTGCAGGTGATGATCCGGAAAAAGATGTTGAGGTTTTAATTGGGCAGATGGTAAAGATTATTGAAGATGGTGCTGAATTAAAGCTTTCAAAAAGAGCAGGCACGATAATTACCCTAGAAGAGTTGGTAGAAAAAGTTGGTACAGATGCTGCCCGCTATACCTTAATTAGATTCCCAACTGATACCCCGATGGTTATGGATGTTGATTTACTTCGCAAAAATACTAATGAGAATCCAGTTTATTATGTTCAATATGCTCATGCACGAATCTGTGCGGTACTAAGAAATGCTAAAGAACTTGGTATTAATTATGGTCTTAAATTTTACGCACCAGAACTTCTAAATCATGAGCGAGAGCGTGAACTTGTTGGCTTACTTGCTCAGTATCCTAAAGTTTTATTATCAGCTGCCCAATTACGCCAACCTCATAGAGTTGCAAGATATATTGAAGAGCTAGCCGCTCAGTACCACCGCTTTTATAATGATTGTCGAGTTTTGCCATTAGGTGATGAAAAAGTGAGTGATTTAAACTCTGCTAGAGCGACTTTATCGCAAGCAACTGCGCAGGTAATCAGTAATGGTTTAGATTTACTTGGTGTTAACGCCCCGGAGAAGATGTAATGAGTAGTCAATCTAAATACCCAACCTCATTATTTTCTAGCAACTTAACCTTTACTGGTGAGAATGAAAATAGTGGTGTATTAGCAATAGCAGGCTGCTCTGGTGAAAAGTTAGTTAAAGAGTTTGGCTCACCATTATTTGTGATTGATCAGGCAGATTTTTTCCTAAGAGCGAAAAGCTGGCGGCAAGTTCTAGATACTTCATTTGGTGGCGGGCAGCTTTACTACGCTGCAAAATCATTTATTTGTGTTGAGGTTGCAAAATGGCTTAAGGAGTTAAAACTTGGTCTTGATGTTTGCAGCGCAGGTGAATTAGCAGTTGCGTTAGCAGCTGATTTCCCGGCAAGTGATATTGAATTTCATGGAAATAATAAATCTGAAAGTGAGATAACTACTGCAATAAAGGCAGGAGTAGGCACAATTGTAATTGACTCATTTGATGAGATAACTAGAGTTTCAGATATTGCTAAATCACTAAATAAAACTCAAAAAGTTTATCTTCGCCTTACCCCTGGTATTGATGCACATACTCATGAATTCATTTCAACTGCGCATGAGGATGTGAAATTTGGCTTCTCAATTGCATCCGGTGCCGCAAATGAGGCAATTAAAAAATGTATGGAGCAAAGTTCTTTAAATCTAACTGGAATTCATTGCCATATCGGCTCACAGATATTTGAAGTCGATGGCTTTAAAGCTGCGGCGCAGCGACTAGTAGCGGTGCTGGCAACCTTCCGAGATAAATATTCAAAGGAGTTGCCAGAGTTGAATATTGGCGGCGGCTATGGAATTGCTTATACAAAAGATGAAAGTGCAATCTCACCAGATGTAGTAATACCTGCTATTGCTTCAGTAATTAAGGCTGAGTGCGCTAAAGCAAAGTTAGCGCTGCCAAGAATTTCAATTGAGCCAGGCCGAGCAATTGTTGGCCCTACTACCACCACACTTTATTTAGTTGGTACAACAAAATCAGTAAAACTAGATAATGGATCAGAGCGACGTTATATCTCAGTTGATGGTGGGATGAGTGAGAATATTCGCCCTGCTTTATACGGCGCTGTTTACTCAGCTTTTTTAGCAAACCGAACCTCAACTGCAAAATTAATCTCAAGTAGAGTTGTCGGTAAGCATTGTGAAACTGGTGATATTTTAATTTCTGATATTAATTTACCCTCTGATATAAAAGCTGGTGATTTACTTGCTATACCTGCAACTGGTGCATATGGACGCAGCATGGCTAGTAACTACAACCACATATCAAGGCCTGCAGTTATTACAGTGATAAATGGGACTGCCCGCGTAATTTTGCGCAGGGAAAATGAGCAAGATCTGCTTAATTTAGATGTAGATCAGCCGCCACGGCAGATCTCATAAGTTTGAGATACTTCTCCAATGAAGACTCTTAAAGTAGGCATGCTAGGTGCTGGGGTAGTTGGCTCCCAGATCGCTCGGCTACTCATTGCCAATAAATCAGATTTAGCATCTAGAGCAGGGGCTAATTTAGAGTTGGTATCAATTGCGGTTAAAGACAGTAAATTAAAGCGCGATGGAATACCTGCCGCGCTCTTAACAAATGATGCAAAATCTATAGTTAATGATCCGCAAATTGATTTAGTAATTGAAGTTATTGGTGGGATAGATCCGGCAAAAGAATTGATTTTAACTGCATTAAAAAATGGTAAATCAGTTGTAACTGCAAATAAGGCGTTACTTGCTAAACATGGCGCAGAACTTTATGCCGCTGCCGATAAAGCAAATGTTGATTTATATTATGAAGCAGCGGTAGCTGGTGCAATTCCAATTTTAAGACCCCTGCGTGAGTCATTAGTTGGTGATCATGTAATTCGAGTTATGGGAATTGTTAACGGAACAACAAATTATATTTTGACAAAGATGGATGAGAATGGCGCAGCATTTGCTGATGCATTAAAAGAGGCTCAAGCATTGGGCTTTGCTGAATCTGATCCAAGCGCTGATATCGAAGGATTTGATGCAGCTGCAAAGGCTGCGATCTTAGCTGGCTTAGCATTTCATTCACGGGTAACTGATAATGATGTTTATCGTGAGGGAATTAGTAAAATAACTGCAGCGGATGTAAAAGTAGCAAAAGCTATGGAGATGGTAATTAAATTATTAGCAATTGCTGAGTTAACTCCAGAAGGAGCTGTCTCAGTTCGAGTTCATCCAGCATTAATATCACGCACTCATCCACTTGCTTCAGTTCGTGATTCATTTAATGCAGTTTTTGTTGAGGCCGAATCTGCTGGGCAGATGATGTTTTATGGCAAAGGAGCCGGAGGTGCGCCAACTGCTAGTGCAATATTAGGAGATTTAGTTGCAGTTGCCCGACATAAAGTTAATGGTGGTATTGGGCCAAAAGAAAGTGATTACGCAGATCTTAAGATTGCCCAAATAGGTCAGACAAAAACACGTTATTTAATTAGGCTAAATGTGGCAGATAAGCCAGGTGTATTAGAGTCAGTTGCACATGTATTCGCATCCCATCAGGTTTCAATTCAAACAGTTAGACAAACTGGCGCAGGAGATAAAGCTGAGTTAATTGTTATGACTCATAGCTCAAATGAATCATCTTTATCTGCCACAGTTAAGGATCTAAAAAACCTACCTGTAGTAACTGATGTGGCGAGTGTGCTTCGAGTTGAAGGTGTTAACTAATGGGATTATTTGGTAAGAGAGGCGCGCACCAATGGCGTGGAGTAATTGCTGAGTATCGAAGATGGTTACCGGTCACAGATCAAACTCCAGTTATTTCACTTCGCGAAGGTGGCACACCACTTGTTTATGCCGAAGTTTTATCAAAAATGCTTGGTAATGAAATTTGGCTAAAAGTTGAAGGTACTAATCCAACAGGTTCATTTAAAGATCGTGGCATGACCATGGCAATTTCAAAAGCTGCAGAAGATGGTGCTAAAGCAGTAATTTGTGCATCAACTGGAAATACCAGCGCAGCAGCTGCTGCTTATGCAACTAAAGCTGGGATGCAGCCAGTTGTATTAGTACCTGAGGGAAAGATTGCAATGGGAAAACTTGCCCAAGCAATTGCTCATGGAGCAACACTTCTGCAAGTTAAAGGAAACTTTGATGATTGTTTAACTCTTGCTAAGCAGTTATCTGAAAATTATCCAGTAGCACTTGTTAACTCAGTTAACCCATTTCGAATTGAAGGACAAAAAACTGCTGCCTTTGAGGTTGTAGATATTTTAGGATTCGCTCCTGATATTCATGTGATGCCAGTTGGTAATGCTGGCAATATCACTGCTTACTGGAAAGGTTATAAAGAGTATAAAAAAGCTTTTATGTCACGCTCCCTACCAATGATGTGGGGTTTTCAAGCAGCTGGGGCTGCACCAATTGTTAAAAACAAAATTGTTAAGAATCCAGAGACAATTGCAACTGCAATTCGCATTGGTAACCCAGCATCTTGGGATCAAGCAGTCGCTGCTCGGATAGATTCAAAAGGTTTAATTGACTCAGTAACTGATAAAGAAATATTAAGTGCTTATCGCTTAGTGGCGGCAAAAGAAGGAGTATTTGTTGAGCCATCAAGTGCAGCGGGTATTGCCGGATTAATAAAGAAGAAAGAGCAAAAGAAGCTACCTAAGGGTAAAACAATTGTTGTAACAGTGACTGGAAATGGTTTAAAGGATGTGCAGTGGATATTAAACAGCGGTGGTAAACCAACTGTTATTCCAGTTGATATGAAGAAAGCCGCAAAAGTAATTGGACTTAAGTAATGGCATCTAAGCGAGCATCAAGTGGATTAACTTTTAAAGCCACTATGGCGCAAGTCAGTGTGCCAGCA